>JABHKE010000049.1 GCA_018692355.1 Fidelibacterota bacterium | reverse complement strand
TTCTTCCCTCATGAAACTAATAACCTTTTCACTTCCTTTTTTCCCAGACATGTCCACGGCTGTAGCGGCACCAATGAGCCCACCTCCGGTCATAATAATTTTTTCACAGGAGAGGGAAATCAATGCACCGGCTGAAATAGCGCGACGATTTATAAAAGCGATAGTTGGAACTTTCGAACCAAGAATTGCATCTTTTATCTGGGTGGCGGCATCCACACGGCCGCCAAAGGTATTAATATCAAAAATAACTGCTTTGGCGTTGTTTGCTTCTGCCTCTTCCAAAGCTCTTTCAATAAAGGGTGGAAGGCCGAGATCAATGACACCATTGATAGGAACTCTGTAAACAATATCGGGATATATAATTGAAAAACAGAATAAGATGGTTAATAAATTTCGTCTCATAGGCTGGAATTTCATACGAAAGTGAAGATAGGGGAAACAAAAAAGGAAAATTAATCCATAAAAATGCAACGATAAATCGAGAGTGCAAATTCGTAATTTCATGGCTCTTAATGAAAACATCGCACCAAATTACCTATTATATTTTAATTCTGTTGAAAAAGTGCATGTCCGCAATGTCTGCAAAGACACGGTATCAATTTGCATCAAGACTAGCCAGTGTTTTCTATAATTATGTTCCTAAACGGAAAAAACAAGTAATCAAAAACTTGAATCGGGCTTTTCCGGAATGGTCTGGCTTGAAGGTGGAAAACCTTGTAAAAAAGATATATTTTTTTTTTACGCATAACATGGTTCAGTTTTTCGCTTTTCCAAAATCATGGGATGGCATCGAAATTGAAGTGTCCGGGAAAGAAGTGTTAGATAAAATCATGAGTCAGAAAAAAGGCTGTGTTATGATTTCTGCCCACTTTGGCGTGTGGGAACTTTTCGTGAAATGGATGGGTGAATATAATGCCTATTTTTCGGGTGTAATTCAAAGGCAGAAAAATCGTGGAGCGAATCGTTTCTTTCACGAACAACGTGGATTGACAGGTGCTGTACAGATATATCGAAAAGAGTCGCTGGATACAATGTATGATATACTTGCTGATAATGGAATTCTAGCATTGGTAAGTGACCAAGATGCAAAACAAAAAGGAGTGTTTGTGGACTTCTTTGGTACACAGGCTTCCACGCCAAAAGGTGCTGCATTATTTCATCAAAAATCCGGTTCACCTTTAGTTTTTGGTGTTTGTATTCAGATAGAGCTTCATAAATATCGGGTTGAATTTGTACCAGTAATTCCAAAAAGTAAAAGCCTTCAAGATATTATCCAAGCGTATACAACTATCATTGAAAAAATGGTCCGAAGATATCCTGAACAATATTTTTGGTTTCACCGAAGATGGAAGACAAAACAGGGTTAAAAATTGTGGTTAAAATAATATATTGGAAAAATAAAACTGCCGTGGAAATGGCGTGTTCCGTATTAAATAATGGTGGTGTTATTGTTTATCCAACCGATACGCTTTATGGATTTGGATGTGATGCAAAAAATGAATCTGCTATTGAAAAAATCAATACTATCAAAGGTAGAAAAGCACCCATGAGTGTCTTGGCACCGAATATAGAGATTGCAGCAAAATGGATGAATATACCTAAACATGATAAAAATAATGTTTTAGAAAAATTAGGGGGACTTATAACAATAATCGTTCCAGTAAAAGTTGGGATTACTTCACCATCCATTACTGGTGATAAGCAAACTCTTGGTATCCGAATTCCAGATCATAACTTTTGTCAAAAATTATCCAAGACATATCCAAACCCCATCACCACCACCAGTGTGAACCGAACAAGACAAGAACCTTTGACAAATCCGGAAAATATTCTATCTGAATTTTCTCGTGAGATTGATCTCATTATTGAGGATGGTATCATTGAAGGCAGCGGCTCCACTATTTATAATTTTCAGGATAGGGAACTAAATATCATAAGATCATGAGGTCAATTATTCTCATTTTATCTTTTTCATTTTTATGCGGGACAAATATCCCCTTCAAGGTTGGGGAATCGCTGAATTACAAGGCTTCTTTTTCGGGGATAGATGCAGCAACTGGTCGTCTAGAAGTGCTTGGAATAGAAAAGATTAACAATGTTTCCACTTACCATGTACGGTTCAGTGCTAACACCCATGGGTTTGCAAATTTTCTTTTCCCAATTCGAGATGTGATTGATCTTTGGCTCGATGAAAATTCACTAGTACCTATAAGGGTTAAAAAAAATATCAGTGAGGGGAAATACGAAAAAAAGAGCGAGTCCGATCTTTCCCAGAACCAAGGATTTGCAATTGTCAGAAATGATACTATCTCAATGGGAATGGGAACTCATTCCCCTTATTCTTTATTTTATTTTTTCAGAAATAAAAATTTATCAAAAATTGATGGAGAAATATTTTCTACGATCGATGGGAAAAAAATCACTCCATTAAAAATGAAAGTGACAGATGGAATTAAAATTAGAGTACCAATAGGAGAATTTAATTGTACAAAAGTGACACCGATGCGAATTGATAAAAAGAAATTCAAGAATGAAGCCACCATGTCCATTTGGTTCTCTAATGATAAACATAGATATCCGGTCAAGATCTGGCTAAAGATGAAATTTGGGGCATTCGTCCTGAAATTGGACGAGATTACTAATTAAATAATCGGCTGATATCGTTGAACACGACTGTCACCATGAGCATTAATAAAAATGCCATGCCGATTTGTTGAATTGTAATTCGAGCTTTCATAGTTAAAGGACGTCGAAGAATCCCTTCAATCAAATGAATCATAATATGTCCGCCGTCTAATCCGGGAATCGGCAAAATATTAATGAAAGCCAGATTTACGCTGATCAATGCCATAAATGTGAGAAACGGAATCCATCCAGCTTCTGCTGTTTGACCGGCTAATTGAGCAATCATAATAGGGCCACCAAAATCAGACATAGACGCACTGCCACTTCCAAGCATTTTTAAACTCATAATGATCATCCCAAAACTGCCTTCTGTTCGCAGCCATCCAATATTGAATGCTTCACCTATGGTCATATCTCTGTAGAACACTTCAGGTATGATTCCGATAGCGCCAAGAGTATCCATCCCGGCATCAGTTGGGACAGGCATAAATGATGTGGTGATATCCATTTTAATTTGAACATCATCTCTTAAAATCGTGAGAGAAATATCTGTGTTAGGCTGAGTATGGATAGATTTTGTAAGATCATTCCATGTTGCAATGGGTTTACCATTAATAGATATTATCTGGTCTCCCGGTAGGATACCTGCCGCCATGGCCGGCATATCCGGTTGTAATTCGGCTACAATGGGTTCATCTGAAACTTCCGGCATGCCTTGCGTGTACCCTATTGCAGAAAATATTGCAAATGCTAAAATAGTATTCATAATCACGCCAGCGCTCATAACCCATAGCTTTGCCCAAAGTGGTTTTGACATGAATTCATCATCTTCATAATTAATCTCTGTATCCATGCTTTCATCAATAATGCCAGCCATTTTCACATAACCACCCAAGGGTAACAGCGCAATCACATATTCAGTTTTAGATCCTATTCGCCCAGGTTTGGAAATCATTTTTTTAAAAACAGGCTGCCAGGATAAACGTCCATGTGATCTTTTATAAAAGAAAAGGTGGAATAACCAACCATCATTTGTTGATGTGAGAGATACAAAACGTGGCGGAATTCCGATTGAAAATCGCTCTACGCGAATTCCAACGGACCGAGCAGCGATAAAATGTCCGAATTCGTGGATGGTGATAAGAACACCTAGTATGAGAATGGTTGCCCAGATAATTGTCATAGGATTAAGTCTACTAAATAATGTGTTTTAAGTTCCATGGAGTCAAAATGATTCAACATGGTTTTTTACCCAACTGTCTAATATTTTCAAATGTTCCAATGACGGATCTTCTGTCCAATCATGATGTTTCATAGAAGATTCTATGATTCTTGGAATATCCGTGAATTTGACCTCTCCATTTAAGAAACGATATACGGAATAATCGTTGGCCAAATTTAAGACAGCACCGGAAGTACCCAATTTTTCCAAGGAATCGAAGGCTAATTTAATACAGGGAAACCGCTCAAAGTCTGGTTCTTCAAAAGTCAGATTACCGCATTTTAATAAATCCAATTGTTCCCATGGCGCTTCCAGATGTCGTGGATAAGTCAGTGCATATTGGATAGGAACTTTCATATCCGGTACGCCCATTTGTGCTTTAATGGCACCATCTTTCATTTCGATCATGGAATGAATAATAGATTGGGGATGAACAACAATTTTAATTCGATCCGGTGTAAATCCAAACAACCAAAATGCTTCGATAACTTCAAACCCTTTGTTCATCATGGTGGCACTGTCGATGGTAATCTTCCGTCCCATATCCCAGTTTGGATGATTTAACGCCTCATCCACCATAATATTTTCAAATGTTGTTATATCTCGAGTGCGGAACGGCCCACCGCTTCCAGTTAAAATAAGGCAACGGACATCATCTATATTTTCCCCAACCAAACATTGCCATATGGCGGAATGTTCGCTGTCCACGGGAAACAATTTCGCACCGGATTTATCCATGGCTTTCTGAATAATATCGCCAGCCATAACCAAACTTTCTTTATTGGATAAGGCTACATCTATCCCAGCTTCAATGGCTTTTAATGTCGGTTCCATGCCTGGGGTACCTACAAGGCCGTTCAATAGAATATCCACATCATCTCTTGCTGCTAATTCCAAAAGACCTTCTCGTCCTGTGAGTATTTCAATGTCTAAATGCATCAGTGCATTTTGCACATCAGGAAACACTGATTCATCCACAATGCAAACGGCTTTAGGTTGAAATTCTTTTGCCTGTTGAATCAATGATTCTGCATTCCTATTGGCGGATAAATAAATGATATCTAACTCATCCTTGAGATGAGAACTAACCTTCAAGGCATTCACACCAATAGAGCCGGTGGATCCTAAAATGGAAATTCGTTTTGACATTAGAAGAGTTCTTTTTGAATGAAAAATGTTACCAGTGTTCTACCAGGATGAATTCGGGTACCGATGCCATATTTCAAAAACGAATAGGATTTTAGTGCATCCGCACCAACATAGTTTATCTGTCCTTTCATGCTTGATGGTTCACTATACCCTTTATAAGATCGTTCTTTAAAAATATTGGAACCGACGCCAATTCGAAATTGAATTGAATTCCATTCAATCCATTTTCTAATATCAAAGGTAAGAGACGTAAGGCGAAAATAGCTTAATCCTTTTAGATCGACCCTTTGAATAGACGAAACCCAATTTAATGTATCTCCCCCGCCATAATAATATTGAATTCCGGCACCTAGAATTTGAGGGGACTCTTTCGCAGTTGAAAAGCCAAAAAGTTTACCCGTGATGGCGAGATTTCTTGTGACCTTGATCCCGAAATCAAAGTTTGGATATGTCCAATATTCTCCACTTACTTTTTTTATTAATGATAAGGTTCCAGATTGGATGATGATTCGATTATTACTCGCGGGATCCATGGCGGGGGATTCACTCAACCATAAAGATGATGATCTAATAACCGATTTTGCATCGCATTCTTGGCAATCTATAGAATCGAATCCAAAATCTGCTGATTGAGAAAATATTGTTCCCGAAAGAGCCAGAATAATGAAAATGAAATTCACAGTAAAACTAGATAATACCCCGTTCGGAAGAACTAATAAAATCAAAAATCTGATCTTTATAATTCGATGGTTTAACCTCTGACTCAATTTTTTGGAGCGCTTCATTACGATTTAACTTGGAGTTAAAAAATATTTTATAAGTATTTTTAATGATTTGTCTATCCTCCATAGAAAATCCACGTCTTTTTAAACCAATTCTATTGGTTCCTCCAAAACATAACGGTTCTCCTGCTGCCAATATAAACGGAGGTACATCCTGAACTACACGAAACCCACCTCCAATAAATGCATGGGCACCAATTCTGCAAAACTGATGAACCAGAACACCGCCCCCCAATGATGCCCATTCTCCAATTTCTACATGACCCCCAAGTGTTGCCATGTTTGCCATAATCACATTGTTACCTAAAATACAATCATGAGCTACATGTACATAAGCCATGAGCAAGCAATCTGAACCAATTTTTGTTTCACCGAGGGCTTTGGTGCCACGATTGACTGTAACGAATTCGCGTATTGTCGTTCTTTCGCCAATGATTGTGGTTGTTAATTCACCACTAAATTTTAGATCTTGAGGAATTTCACCAATGGAACTAGAATGAAAAATTCTGCAGTCTTTACCAATGGATGTATTTTCACCAACAGTTACATGATTTCCAATTGTTGTATTATCCCCAAGAAAAACATTTGCTTGAATTACGGAAAAAGGTCCAACACAAACATTGCTACCCAGTTCGGCAGACGGATCGATTAGTGCCGTTGGGTGAATAGAATTGGAAATATTATACCTCTGGGCGATCTACAATATTTGCAGAAAGGAATGCTTCGGCCACAAGCTTATCATCCACAAAACACTTGCCATGGAATTTACAAATACTGAGTTTTTTTCTTACAAGATCCATATAAATCTTGAGTTGGTCACCCGGAACAATTGGTTTTCTAAACTTTGCCTTATCAATAGTTGAAAAAAGCATATTTTTTGATAGTGGGTTTTCCACCTGACTCAACATAAGAAATGCACCTGCCTGTGCCATGATTTCCAATGAAAGGACTCCTGGCATTATCGGTTGATTAGGAAAATGGCCTTGGAAATAAGGTTCATTTATAGTCACATTTTTAATAGCAACTAAAGATTTCCCTGGATCTATCATTTCTAATTTATCAATCAGAATAAATGGATAACGATGAGGAAGAACCTTTATAATGTCATTTATTTTAAAAATAGTC
Organism: Fidelibacterota bacterium; assembly: GCA_018692355.1. Taxonomy (GTDB): domain Bacteria; phylum Fidelibacterota; class Marinisomatia; order Marinisomatales; family UBA1611. The sequence goes on along the minus strand of JABHKE010000049.1, from coordinate 31,257 downwards.
TTTTGTGAAAAATCAGTCATTTATTTTCTCTGTCCATAATTCAGCCAATTCTTTGGCATATTTCTTTTTAAGTTTTTTTACAAATTCTACATTGCTGGCATGACCGGCACGAGCTGCGGTTACATGACCTTTAATAGGGACACCTAACAAGGCAAGATCTCCAATTAAATCTAAAGTTTTATGGCGAACAGGCTCGTTCTTAAAGCGAAGAACTTTCCCATTCAAAATACCATTAGCACCTTGGATAATGGTATGCTCAATGCCAAACAAATCCCTTAATCTATCAATCTCTGAAGTATCAATTTCCTTATCAACGATTACCACAGCATTGTCTAAAGCACCTCCTTTAATAAGCCCCTGTTCTTTCAACATTTCGACTTCACTTAAAAAACAAAATGTACGAGCAGGTGCTACTTCAAGGGCAAAATCTTCTTCCATATTATAGATAGCTTCATACTGGGTTCCTAGTGCCGGGAGAGGATATTCTACCATAAATGTAATTCTGAATCTATCTGAGGGAATTACGTGAATATCAATGTCACGATAGGGATTTGTATAGTTGACCGCCCGTGTAATTTCTAACACCTTTCTTTCTTGTTTTTGAATCTTAATCCCGGCTTTAATCAAACATTCCACAAAATCTTTAGCACTACCATCCATCACAGGCGGTTCTTTGCCCGTGAGTTCAATGAGGATATTATCGATTCGGAGACCACTCACCGCAGCTAATGCATGTTCTACCGTATGGATGCGAACATCATTTTCTTCAATAGTTGTCCCCCGGGAGATGTCCACTACATGATCAATATCTGCTTTTACCTCCGTAGTGGATGAAATATCAGACCGCACAAACCTAATACCATAATTTTCTGGTGCTGAATGAAATATAATGCTTGAATCAACACCAGTATGAAGTCCAATTCCTTGGCAGGACTGACTTGTTCTGATTGTCCTTTGTTTTCTTTCCATTCTAAAATTTACCCCTTTTTCCTATCTTGCAACAATTGGTCAAGCTTTTGACTCATCTTAGTGATGTCCTGTAATTGGGCTTCTCTTTTATTATGCTCTCTAATCTCTCGAGCGGGAAAACCAGCATAAACTTTTCCACCTTCTAATGATTTTGTTACGCCAGATTTTGCGGCGAAAACAGAATTTGAGCCAATTTTTACATGCGGTGCGATACCCACTTGCCCTGCAAACGTGCAATAATCGCCGATCTCTGTACTACCAGCTACAGCAAATCCAGCCGTTATCAAGCACCCTTTACCAACTTTTACATTGTGAGCAATATGAACAAGGTTATCTATCTTTGTCATATCTCCAATGGATGTGACGCCAATTGTAGCGCGATCAATTGCACAATTTGAACCAATCTCAACATCATTCCCAACAATAACGTTCCCCGTTTGTGGGATTTTTTCATGGAGGTTATTTTCCGTTACATATCCGAAACCATCACATCCTATGGCTGTCCCACTATGAATTATGCAATTATTCCCAATTTTTACATTATGATAAATCGTTACATTTGGTTTTAAGGAGGAATGTGTGCCAATTACTGCTCCATTCCCAATCACAACATTTGCACCAATAATTGCATTATCAGCAATAGATGCTCCAGATTTAATCACAACACCTGCATCGATAAAAATATTTTTACCAACAGAAGCGGTTGAATCAATCACTGCTGATTTATGTATGGATGGTTCAATTAATTTCTCAGGAAAAAAGAGTCTGAGCGTTCTAGCCATGGCTAATTGAGGATTAGATACAACAATACCATTTTTCCCATTTAAATGATCCTCATTACTGACAAAAATGGCTTCAGCCTGAGTTTCAGTTAAAAATTGTTTATACTTGGGATTCCCCAGAAATGTAATAGTACCTGGCAAACTATTTTGTATTTCAGAAACACCTGAAACATTTATATCTGGCTTCCCTATCACTTTTCCATCCACATAGGCAGCGATCTCACGAAGAGTGAGCTTCAAGACAAATTACTTATCGGAACTTAGGTTCCGAAGCTCATGCAATACATCATCCGTCATATCATATTTCGATTTGAAATACAGCAATCCAACAGATGCATCAATGATATAATCATAGCCACCGTCAATAGCAACTTTGTCTACGGCTTTTTTCACTTTCCCAAGAATCTCATATTCCATTTGAGCCTGTTTCTTCATGAGTTCACCCTGCGGGCCGATCTTTTCAGCTTGGTAGTTTTGGATAGAACGTTCCATTTGCTCAAGTTCCTGACGGATACTTTCACCTTTATCCAATGCCATAAGACGCTTTATTTCATAATCCTGTTTCAGGCTGTCCATTTTCACCACCATCTGGTCAAATTCAAATTGGACTTTCCTGTATTCAAGTTGAAGTTGCGATTCCGCTTCTTTGAACTCTTCATATTCTGTACGGATTCTTTCCGATAAAATATATCCGATCTTTAATTGGGCCGACGCCACAGAGGTCAGTCCTATAAAAGTTAAAATAAAGAGTATGTTACGTAAGGATCCTTTCACGGTTTCCTCCTTGTTTTTTAAAATTGTTGTCCAAATGTAAGTGTTGTTTTCCAGCCAGGTTCAGGAATACGGTCAAAACCATAACCGATATCAAATCCCAGCATACCAATCATTGGCATAAAAAAGCGAATACCTGCACCAGCAGAACGCTTCATGTCGAATGGGCCACTTCGAGGAAGGCTTAATCTTTCCATCAAATCAGTTGATGACCAAACATTACCCATTTCTGCAAAAAGCAGTCCATAAACTACAGGATTTTCTGCGAATGGTACCCTGAATTCTGTTCCGAATTTAACCATCGTATTCCCACCAATAGGGCTTCCTGACGAGGTAAGTGGGCCTACGCGATTATCATCATACCCCCGTAGCGGATTACCATAAGGAATTCCGTTCCCCCCCATAATAAATCGATCATTCCAAGGTATGAATGAAAGAGTCCCTTCTTTTACAGCAGGTAGTTCCTTAACCACTCCAATTTTCATGGAATTCATTAAAACAAATTTCCAGAATGTAGGTGTGTACCATTCCAAATTTAATTTGTGCTTATGAAAATTTTCATCCCCACGAAGTATCCAACCTGAGAGTGTTGATTTAAGAGAGAACAACGATCCCATTGTTGAGAATTCGGGGTGGTCGCGACTATCACGACGGATTGTTTGAGAAAAATTGATCCCGTCTGATGTCTTTTTTCCACCGGCATATCGGTCAAGATCCGCTTGGCTTCCTTCATACATTTTTCGAACAATTTGAAAGGACCAGGTCCCACGGAAAAAATCATCAGGCCATTTAAAAATCCGTCCCCAGGTTACTGAGCTTCCAGCCATAGTATAATCAATGGGAGCTGAATACATTGACGAGCGACCACGGAAAGTATAGAAGAGAGATCCCCCAATAAGATTCTTGGTATCGTTTACCATGGGATCAGTAAAACTAATACTGGCAGACTGGTATTTAGGGCGATCGGCGTTTAGATTGTAGCCCATATTATAATTCGTACCAACATTAAAACTTAAATTAAGGCTCTGCCCTTTTCCGCGAAAATTTGGGAGCGCCAACCCACCACCACCCGTCATACCATAGGATTGGGTATAACCCATATTCGCATTTGCCTGTCCAGCTGGTTTTTCTTCTACTATGATTTCTAAGTCTACTTTGTCCTCGGACACAGGCACCACGTCTGGTACAACATTCGCAAAGAAGTTCAACATCATGACCTCTCGATGGCTACGCATCAACCTTCCTCGATTAAATACATCACCAGGAAAAACCCGCAATTGCCGACGAATTACATTTTCTCTTGTCCGAGTATTACCTTTAATGGCAATATGATTTATGTAAACTTTGTGATTTTCTGTTAGGATAAAATGGATATCTAAGGAATCTTCACCTACGGGTGTAATCTCAGGTTCAATTCGACTATAGATATAACCACGATCCATATATAAACCCTGGACACGATCAAAAACTGCAAGGTTAAAATCTTCATCACTATATTGATCTCCCGATTCCAGCCCTAAGGATCGTTGAAGCATTTCTTCATCGAAGAGAGTCATTCCTTCCCATGAAAAATGTCGATACTTATATTGTGGGCCTTCATCAACGGTTACAACCAAATTCAACATCTTTTTGTTTTCACTAAACTGAATAGTATCACTAACGATTCGAAAATCCCTATAGCCTTTATTCCGATAGTACGTGGAAACAAGATTCAAATCTTCATCAAATTTTTTATCATCAAATGTGGATCGCCAGAACATATACCAACGTTGCTGTTTGGTCTCCTTCATAGTCCAGCGTAGTCTTAAATCTGAATAAGATTCATTACCTTCAAAAATAATTTTTCCAGTCTTAATCTTGTCATTTTCTTGTATGTTGAAAACCACATTTCGAACTAGGTCTTTTGCTCTACCATCAAAAAGCGTGGATTCTTCGACAGGGATTTCTAATACAGGGTTAATTTCCGCATTCAAATACCCTTTTTCTTCATATAGTTCTTTGATCTTTTTTGCAGTCTCATGAAGCGTGTTAGGCCTGAGTCGCTGGCCTTTTGACAAACTAACCTCATCTTCAAATTTGCGGTCTTTTATTTTTTTATTCCCATCATAAGACAAATCGCCCAAAATAAAATTTTCCTTCACCAAAATCGTCAAAGATAATCCTTCATCTGTCTCATCATCATACCGCAATTGAATATCCTGAAAAAGTCCTAATTGCCATAGCCTTTTTATGGCTCGAGGAAATTCTGCTTGTGAAATGGTTTGTCCCTCACGAAGTCCAGCTGTAAAAATAATAGTATTCTCAGATGTAACGGCATTCCCCTCTACATTCACGCTGACTAATGTAATATCAGCTGGAACCCCTTGGGCAATCCCAAGAGCTAAGCTTAAAATAAAAATAAATAATTTTTTCATATATTAATTGTTTACCTGTTCACTAACCTTTCCAAATCGTCGTTCTCGTGATTGATATTCTAATATTGCTTCTATGAGAGCATCTTCACGAAATGCCGGCCAAAAGGTTTTCGTCATTAAAATTTCTGAATAGGCACATTGCCATAATAAAAAGTTACTTAAACGATACTCCCCACTGGTGCGTATTAATAGATCTGGGTTAGGCATGTCTGATGTTGAAAGCATATTGGAGAAAATAGTTTCATCTATTTCATCCAATTTTAAATCACCCTTTTTAACTTTTTTTGCAATCGCTTGAACTGCTGCAACCATTTCCTGGCGACTTCCATAATTCAATGCAAGACAGAGGTTCAATCCTGTATTGTTTTTGGTGATCTCGATTCCATCAAAAATCCCTTTTTGCGTGGATCTTGGTAATTTCTTCAAATCGCCGATTGCAGTAAAACGAACATTATTTTTATGTAATTCTCTTACTTCCGCACTAATGGTTTTTAATAGAAGTGTCATGAGAGCACTCACTTCAGCTTTGGGACGTCGCCAATTCTCTGTAGAAAATGTATAGAGCGTCAGGTGTTTTACACCGATCTCTCCACAAACACGAGTAATCTCTCGAACTGAATTGACTCCTTCCTTGTGTCCTGCAACCCTCGGTAAAGAACGCTCCTTAGCCCAACGACCATTGCCGTCCATAATAATGGCAATATGTTCTGGGATATGCCCACCTAGGATATTTTCTTTCATTGATTGTGTCATAATAATAAGGAAAAAAGCGGGCGAAATTAACCTATGCAATAATCGGATACAACCGAGTTACCATAGCCCATATCTCCCTGAGTTTGAAGTAATACGGATAAACCAACATTCCGTTCCCTGTTCAATTAATCAAGAGAAGATAAAAGATTTTGAGCAATTTGATGATAGAGTTGCCCCAATGAGGAATCCGGATCTTTTTGTGCCACTGGAACACCGGCATCGGTTGCAGACATAATTTCAGGTGAAATAGGTATTTTACCCAGAAGAGGAACGCCAAGTCGTTCACTCTCTTTTTTACCACCACCGGTTTTAAAGAGGTCCATTGTGAAACTGAATTTACCTGTGTTATCTAGATCTACGTTTTCACCATTGATGGTCATGGCTGAAACATCACCTTCTACTTCACCTTCCAAAACTAATCCGGACATATTTTCGATTACACCCAAAACAGGTGTATTTACTTTTCGAAACATGTCCGCTCCTTTACGAACATCTGCAAGGGCAATATCCTGTGGAGTGGTCACCATAACTGCACCTGACATTCGAAGTTTTTGTGTGAGCGTCAATTGGATATCACCCGTACCTGGTGGTAAGTCCAAAATCATCACATCTAATTCGCCCCATTTTACATCGCGAAAAAACTGTTCTGTCATTCTCGCCACCAACGGCCCGCGCCAGATGACCGGTGTTTCGTTCCCGCTTATAAATCCAAAACTCATGACCTTCATTCCAAATTTTTCTAAAGGGATCAGTTTTTTATCCTGGGTCATTTCCGGCTGCTCATTGAGTCCAAGAACAATGGGAAGAGACGGACCATAAATATCAAGGTCAAGCAAGCCAACTTTTTTCCCTTGTATTGCCATGGCGCAAGCTAGGTTGGCAGCAACAGTAGATTTTCCCACACCGCCTTTTCCACTGGCAATCGCGATAACATGTTTGACATTATCGAGAATAGCCGGATGCGCTTGCTGTTGAGGCTCAATTGGTGGAGCCTGACTCGGTGCATCCCCTGATATTTCAATTGAAACTTTTACAAAATATTCTGATAATACCTGTTTTAAATTTTTAACGACTTCTTGTTTCTTTGCTTCGTTTTGCGATGTGATATTGAGGTAAACAATCACAGCCTTTTCATCAACTATGACATCCTTCACCATTCCAAAGGAAACAATATCTCTGGAAAATCCAGGATAATTAATCGTTTTTAACTTATCTAGTACGTTTTCTTTATTCATGATATATGCTGAAAAAAAGCGGCTGCCAAGTGACAGCCGCTTTTAATTACCTTTAGCTATTATTTATTTTTTACCCTGCATATTCGCGACCAAACCATTCGTAGTTAATTTTGGAATATTTATGCCACTCTTCTGGAACTTCACTTTCTTCAAAGATCGCTTCTACTGGGCATTCCGGTTCACAAGCACCACAGTCGATACATTCTTCAGGATCAATGTAAAGCATATCTTCATCTTTCGGAACAAAGCCGTCTACTTTTGCTTCTGCACCGGCACCTTCTTTATCATAGGGTCCATGAATACAATCTACGGGGCAAACCTCTACACAGGCAGTGTCACAGGTTCCTACACAAGGTTCAGCAATAATGTACGTCATTCTCGTACTCCTTTGTAATAATGTTCAAATCTTGGTTCAAAACACAGTCTCAATTTAAAGGGAAAATCTACATGTAAAAAACGTTTTGGGACTAATTTCTACGTCTATTTTATCGATGAAAAAAGATCAAAATCACAATCTGGCCCTACTTTGGTCCGCCCAGGCAATTTCTCAAGCAGGAGATGCCATTTATCAACTAGCTCTCATCTGGCTCGTTTTGGATATGACAAATTCATCTATCATTACCGGAATTGTAGCTATGAGCGCCTATTTACCTGCTCTGATTTTCGGACTTTATGCAGGTGTTTTTTCAGACCGATTAAACCGTTTGCGACTCATGATTTTTGCCAATGCTGGACAAGCATTAACTGTACTATTGATTCCATTATTTCTTTGGTTTGGATATGAAAATGTCTGGATTATTTGTGGATTAGCATTCCTTCGTAGTTGTTTTAATACTCTTTTTCAACCAGCATTGAATTCGATCGTTCCTATGCTCTTTTCCAGAGATCATCTTGTGAAAATTAATGCCATCTTGGCAACATCTGGACAATTAGCCTGGATGATGGGACCATTTTTTGCAGGAATTTTCTTGACAATGGTTTCGCTACCTAATCTGTTTTTAGTGGATAGTGGATCATTTCTCATTGGAATTAGTTTGCTCCTGTTTATCAAAAAACCCAAGAATCCTGACCGGGTTGAAAATCATAGTCACTGGGATAATTTGAAGCAGGGGTTATTATATCTTTTTAGGGAAAAACCTATATTCTGGATGATGATTATTACCTTTATTAATAATTTTTTTATTATGGGACCAGCAATTGTGGGATTACCAATTTTAGTGAAAAATACACTACATGGCACCCCGTCTGATTTTGCTTTTGTAGAAGGATGCATGGCAGTCGGCGCATTGTTAGGATCGCTTCTCGTTTCAAAATTAAATGGACGGATGCCCAATGGAATGATTTGGGGCATTGGACTCATATTAGATGGAATCACATTCTCTTTAATGTATTGGGCCGAGTCCGTAGAAATAGCTATGGTCATTATTTGCTTACATGGAATAGGTATTCCATTTATTATGATAAGCCGAACATCAATTATCCAGATTCATACTCCAAATCAATATCATGGCAGATTATTCTCTGTTGTTCATTTAGGTGTCGTTGGAACAACCGCTATTTCTGCTGGTTTTGTAGGGGTTATCACATCCATTATTTCAGTAAAAATATTATTCTTTGGTATCGGAATTGCGGCAGCTCTTTGTGGTGTGATTGGCCTGATTACCCCATCCTTACGAAATCTTCGTTAAGTTGGATTTATGAATTATATCATTATTGATTCTGGGACATCTTCAACAAAAGCATTTTTGTTTAATTCTGATGGCATGGTTCTTCATTCTCAAAAAATAAAACATACATTATGCCGACCTAAACAATATCATGTTGAATCTGATGCCCTTGTAATTTTGGAAACTTGCAAATCTCTCTTTGAAATAATGGTTATCGCATCGGGTGATATGCCTATTCATTCTTCTGGTTTGGCTATTCAACGCTCTACTTTTTTATTTTGGGAAAAGGAATCCTGTACCCCTGTTACGCCGGCTTTAAGTTGGCAGGATAGTAGAGCGTATGCTATTGTAGAAGAATTTTCCACCCATAGTGAGCAGCTTTGGGAAATTACGGGGACACCGTTGAGCGCTCATTTTGGTGGACCCAAATTTTTACACATGATCCGAGAAAATCCACAATTGAAAAACCGTGTTAAAAATGGAGAATTATATTTTGGACCATTGAGTGCATTTCTTTCCCAAGCTATGACAGGAACCGCTGGTGTGGAAGAATCCATCGCCTGCCGATCTTTGCTTTATGATATTCATAGGGGTGATTGGTCAGATTTCGCTTTAAATCTATTCGGAGTTTCTCCGCAATGTTTACCGCCATTGGTTCCTGTAAAATATGATTTTGGCTATATGCTCGATTCAAAAATTCCACTTGCTGTTGTTATTGGCGATCAGCAAGCAGCTCTCATAGGCCAGGCGGGACTGAAACTTGGTAGTATTGCAACCAACTTTGGCACATCAGGTAGTGTACAATTCAATGCAGGGCAAAACCCAACAATAGTTAATGGTCTCATTTCCAGTGTCTTTTACTCAGATGAAAATATTAAATATTTTATGGTGGAAGGGACTATTAATGCATGTAACTCTCTTTTCTACCATTTGGAAGAAGAACTGGGGATTGCTCATGATAAAATGGAATGGGACTACCGGGCTTCAAAAACGGAAACGGATGGGATATTTATTCCCGGTTTTAATGGACTTGCGGCACCCTATTGGAGACCAGGGTTCAACGATGTTTATATTGATTTGGACAAAAGATCAAATGAAGACCAGATTGTGCGAGCAGGGATGGAATCCATTGGATTTTTAGTGAGTGATATTTTGGAATGCCTTGAACCAATTATGTCTTCAAAACCTTCACTTTTGACGGCAGCTGGTGGCGGATCCCGCTCTTCCTTGCTTCAATTCATTGCTGATTTAACGGGAATATCCGTAGGACATTCCACCATGAAGGATAGAACCGCCTATGGTATTTTTAGACTCTTAAACCCTACCTATCAATCTGATTCATCCAAAAGTGTAGATCAGATTTTTTCTCCAAATCCATCACAAAAAATAAATGAGAAAAAATTGAGATGGCTCAACGCCATGGAAAAATTTATCAAGTAAAAGTGGAATTCATTTTAGGCGCTATTTCGCAAGAGCACCCATGGGGTCCCAAGGTTTCAGTGAAATAGCTTCGCTAGTTTCAAATATTTCAACCAAATCATCGGATAAACAGGATTTATGGACCACCACTTCATAATTATACTCATCAAACCATAAATCTGTCATAATATGATAACCCTTATTACCACCTTTATCACCCCAGCTATTTTCTACTCTCCACTTTAAAGGATTTCCTTTCGAATCCAAATCTACACCTGTGAATAACATGGCATGCGTCATTTGGCTATCTCCATATTCTAACCTTGCTGCTTTATCCATACCGAATTTGGTTCCATAGAAGGAATCAAAATCGAAGAGCTCTATATCCATAACGCCCAAATCGCGGTGAAAATGCTTACTTACATCGCAACCAAACCAAACCGGATCTCCATTTTTCAATGAGTTGATAGCAGCTTGTTTCATGGCATTACTTTCAACATTCAAATATCGAATACTATGGCCTTCAACCACATTACCCAACATTTCTACTGTATACACTTTATTATATTCTTTATCACTCATAGGACAATTGATTAAACAAACATATTCATCCAGATTGAGTCCAACATGATCATTGTAAAAAGATTGGGGTGTCAATTTTTCGAATCTGGAAAAACTTTGTTTCTTATCTCGAATTTGCCAATCAAATGAACTAGGCGGTGTACCCAAATGAATAGTAAGCATTTGATATATTTCTTCCAACATGTCTGTTTTCATGGATTGCAATTGAGAATCCGATGAACTTTTTTGTGAAGATTCTCTAAGCTGTTTCGCAAATTCACGAAGTTTGCGGGTGATCATTCGATTCATTCTCATTGATTTGCTGGATGAATAAGATTCCGGCATTTCTGATTGTGGGACCACCCCATATTTATTAATAAGATTCACCCACATATCCCATTGACCACCATCCTGAATTGGATTATCCAAAAGATGCATCACAAGCCGACTGCTCCAATGTAGATCGGTAGTTTTTAAAATAGATTCCAAAAAGTAATTTGATTTTTCCAGTTTATCCCAAAACATGAAAAAACTTTGAGAGAATTGAAAATTTTTCAAGTTATGTTTTCGCCCCAAATAGATTCTGAAAAGATTCAAACCAGCAAATCCCCAGCAACGTCCACTGGATTTTTGATTGGTCGCAGGCATTTCCCCTGAAACTATATCAGAAAATGAATGGTCAATTTTTCTAAAATGCTCCCAATCCATGGTGAGCTCAATAACTTCATTTCGGATAGATGCATTCCGAGCCAGGCGAACCTGCGGGTTAGCTAAAATGTTTTTTCTGAAACCATTGAGGGTCTTTTTTAAGATTGTTTTACTCATTATAATTCCTCTTTTAATTTATTTGTAGTGAATTAATCAATTCTTCAGTTGCCTCCAAAAGTTTTTTTTGATCTCCCTCGATATAGGAAGCTTTTGAACTTTGTACAGCTTTACATTTATCAAAATATTTGCCACTGATTCCGGCAACATCATCCGACGATGATAAATAAATACTGGTTTTAGCGCCTTTTACCAGGTCAATTGCAAAAAGTTTTTTTGCGATTTTAATGGAATTTTTAGCGAACCCCAGGTTATTGTTCCCAAAACTTGAATCAACAAAACCTGGATGTAAACAATTAAAGGTCACACCTGAATCTGAAAAACGACGGTGACATTCATAGGTAAACATAATATTCATGAGTTTGGATCGCCCATATGCCGGCCACCCCTTATAATAATTTATGCCTTGAATATCTTCAAAATCTAATTCTGTATTTTTATGTGCTGTAGAAGAAACATTAATAATGCGTCCCGGGTTTCCATGCTTCACTATTTCCAATAAATATGTCGTAAGATAAAAATAGGACAAATGGTTCAAGGCGAATGTTTTTTCAAATCCTTCATCTGTCATTTTTAAATTGCTGAAGTAGGCACCAGCATTATTTACCAGGACATCAATAGTTTCATATGTTTTTTTAATTTCATCTACCAAGTTTTGGACACTTTTCATGATAGATAAATCAGCGTAATGAAATCGAATAGAATTATTACCCGTATCATGAATTAATTCTGATACTACAGATGCACCTTTCTCCGAATTGCGTCCAACCAGTCCCAGATTGAAACCTTGCATAGCTAATTCGAGCGCAGTTTGTTTTCCAATTCCGTCTGTGGCGCCCGTTATGAGACAGGTTTTTTTCATTTAATACATACTCATTATGCCAAGCATAATTAACATGAAGTATGGGACTAAGTCCGCAGCACCAACATAATCCTTTGCCAATCTCTGTCCAGTAAAAAGCACAATGATGGTAAGTGATAACCACACAAATCCATAAAAAATCCATAGAGTTATTCGTTCTGCAAATGTATAATAGATTCCATAGACCAGCATAAGCCCACCGGTTAATTCCAAAATAATTAACAATGATAAAGATAGCTTACTAATTCCTTTCAACGGTGAGTTTGCAAAATGTACCTCAAAATATTTCAGATTCCCTTTGCGATCCAGCATTTTATCAATGGCCGATTGTAAAAATGTAATTGCCATAAGAATGGCTATCAATATTTGACATAACACTAGTGGCCCTTTGAATTTGATGCCAAATAATTCAATCCTGTCTCCGTAGCGCTCTTCAACAGTTGGTGACGAAGAAATTGTGGGCTGGGCAACTAGTGTCGTATTTAAAATAAAAACTGAAAAAAGAATGAATGATAGTTGTTTCATAGACAGCCTCATGCTTGGATTAATAATTGAATACGATCCCTTACAAGATCTCGAGTTTCTTCTACAGATAAATTTTCAAAGTCTTTTTTCTCTATGGGGACGCCAAATCGTGTTATCAGTTTACCTGGCGTGAGTACCCAATCTTTCTTTTTCTTTGCTTTATAAGCCCCAATGATCCCAACCGGTATAATAGTTGCGCCGGTATTTTTTGCCAAATGAAAGGGACCTTTTTTGAAGGGACTCATTTCACCTGTTAATGTTCGTGTCCCTTCCGGAGAAATTAATAAAGAGACCCCACTATTTAAGGCATCTTCAGCTTTGGATAAACTACTGAGCGCTTTTTTAATATCTTTGCGGACAATGGGAATAATACCATATTGTTTCATAATATAACCCCAAATTGGGTATTTGAATTGTTCAATAGCCCCCACGGCAGTGATATAATGAGGTATGAAGGCAGCAATCATAAATTGATCAAACATGGATTCATGATTGAACATATACAGATAGGGCTGTCCTTCCGGATTGGGTGGATCATTTTCCTTACATAACCATTGTCCAGCCAAAAGGCAATAGGTCCAAGAGATGGGCCGGATGATATAATGGAGAATATTCCTGGGTAAAATCAAAAATGAGACGAAAAATAATACCATTGTAATGGCAAAAAAAATGAACCATAGTGGCCAAAGAATGATTGAAATAATTGTATTAAACATCCCAACCTTGTTTTTCCAAAATTGAAAAAAGTTTGTGGTTGGCTTTAGGAAAAGGAAATTCATCTATCTGGTTTGGTTTGATCCATTTAGAATTTTGCTGACAACGCATTGATGTGCCATTCTCTTCGCAATGATATCCATGAAAGGTGATTGTAAAATGAGTATAAGCATGTTTAATAGTACCAATTTTTTTCAAGATTTTTGGTATAGCGCCACACTCTTCTTGTATTTCGCGATATAATGCATCTTCCAATGACTCTCCTATCTTAACTTTACCACCGGGAAATTCCCAAAGCCCAGCAAGCATTCCATGTTCTCCCCGTTTTTGAATATAAAACTCTTCACCTCGCCAGACCATTCCCACAACAATTTCATAATGAGGCGGTTTTTTCTTTCTAACTGATAATGGATACGACTCAGGCTCACCTATGGCAAATGCCTTGCAGTAAAAAGACAAAGGACATTTTCCACAATTCGGATCCCTAGGAGAACAAATTCTAGCACCCAACTCCATCATGCTTTGATTGAAATCGCCAGGATTATCCGTAAAAATATTCTTTGTTAGATAGTTTTTTATTCGGGTCATATTTCTATTTGATAAATTCTTTAATCCAAGGATACGTGCCATAACACGCTTTACATTTCCATCAATCGCAATATAAGGTTGATTATAAGCAATAGATAAAACTGCAGCTGCTGTATAATCTCCTACACCAGGCAATGCTCGGAATTCCAACCATTTATCAGGAATAGCACCGCCATATTTTTCAACAACTATCTTTGTAGCTTTATGGAAATTTCTGCATCGGGAATAATAACCAAGTCCTTCCCAAAGTTTTAATAATAATCTCTGATCAGCAGCTGCCACTGATCTGATAGTTGGATATTTACTGATCCATTTCTGAAAATAAGGAATTACCGTTTCTATCTGAGTTTGTTGGAGCATTACTTCCGATAACCAAATTTTGTAGGGATCATCTATATCCCGAAATGGCAGGATTCTTTTTTGTTTATTATACCAGGTTAAAATAGATAATGTAAAATTATTTTGTTGCATTATACAATTTTATCATTTTTTAGAATCAGCTTTGATAAGATCCAATGTAGAGAAGAAACATATTCTATCATTTCATTCCGATCTAATGGATCTACTTCTCTTTCTATGGCTGCGCCAAGTGAATCAAATTGTCGTTCCAGTTGTATTTGAATCTCATCTCCATCTTTTGTGAGAGTAACTTGAATGACACGTTTATCATAAGTTGCAGAGCGACGGTTGACCCATCCTTTTTTTTCGAGTCCCATAACAAGTCGAGTGGCAGTGCTATTATCTATGCCAATTTTTTTTGATAATGCGGACATTTCAATCCCATCATCAGGAATAATAGATAAAGCTAATATTTGAGGGAATGACGCTCCACTTATAGAAATATTTTTCCGGTACAAACTTTGTAGATCAATTAAAAATGAAGAAAGTAACTCGCTGTAATTCATATTTGTAGTTTACAAATATTATGGAATGCTTAAAAAGAGAATTATTTTATTGGTTATTTCAACCACAATCTCCAATCCTTTTTTAACCTACTAGAAATTTGAATAATTCACCGAGTTCTTCTTATTTTAATTTCTTTTTCACATTCAAAAAGGAGGCAGTTCTTTTAATCGAATAGCCTGATTAGTTAAAACATTTTTTGCGATTTTGTGTGTTATATCATCGCCTAAATGACCAATTATATTCCAATGGTCTATCTGAATTGGACCAAGTGTATACCATTGGCCCGAAATAAGAAATTCATTTTCATCATAGGATACAATTGGATCGGCACCATTTGTACCTGTTGTTGGGCCTGCCATAGAGATAGTATTAACAACACCATCATTCTCAAACCAGGTGGAATCAGTGGCTACTCCATCGGCCCAATATCCTACACGTGAGCCTATTATTTTTGATCTACTACGAGTAAGTAATGATGTTCCTTCAATAGGATAATGATTTGGAGAATTTTCATTTTTTTCTGTAGTTGATGTGCTGATGGAAAAATAATACACATCTGGATCTGCGAGCAGATAACTATTTAATTCTTGTGCACCAACTATGGATAAATCCCAAGAACTTATATTTTTTGTAGCCCAAGCTTCATGTGTTCGCATACGTTTAACATACCCTGCCCATGTTTCATCTTTACCTCGCGAAAAACTCCATTGCTCTAGATCAAAATCATAAATCTGTGTCCCAACAACGCCGGCCAAACCAACGAAGTATTGTACAAATGGGATTGTCTTACTTACCACATCGGCTAATGTAGTACCATTGTGTGGTGTTGAAATGGATGTTATACTCCTAATCCAATTCAATTGAGATTGCCCAAGCAATTCTGATTTTTCTAATTTATCTGTTTTTTTACTATCACCAATCTCTTGGGTCAAAAGATACTGTAGCATTCGAGCAGTTTGACCACCCATGCTATGTCCCACCAAATGCACGGGGTGATTCCCATCCCATTCCGGATAAAGTGCTTCAAAACTTTTCAACTCAGGTTTTTGAATAATATTAAATTTTTCAGCGTGTGCTAAACCATAATCCACTTGTCCACCTTTCAACTGGGTATAAACTTCTATGGCACGGTCCCAATTTGATGAAACAGGACCTACTGAAACGGTAAAAACTGTGTGACCTTGATCCCGAAGCATTTGAGAATAATCTTCTCTACCGCCCCAATAATTATAACCACCCATTTCGTCTTCGCCCCAACCCATAAATCCATGTATCAATACAATAGGATAATTATTTTGGGCGAAAATCACTCCGATACATAACAGGATGATGATAATTTTTCTCATTAAAGTTGAATTCCTATCTGGAAACCATGGATCGTCGCCCCGGTACCAAAAATAAATGTACCATAATTGATGGATGTAACGCCAGTATTGATCCCAAAACCAAAACCTGAAGCACCAACCACTGATCTTAGAAAATCCTGTTTCGTATTATGATCCAATTTTCGTGTGGAAGTTCCCCATCGAATTCCAATCCCATTTGTCAAATTGAAATCTCCACCTAAAAATATTTCCGGCTCGATCTGATCTTTTGAAAAGATTGTATCCAAATAAAGTGTAAGTGGAAGATGTGCTAATTTTTTTGTCCCACTAATCACTGTTTTAGGTATGATTATCCCTTGTGCAAAATTATTACCATCAAATGTTTTTCCAATGTTATGAAATGACACCCCGAATGTTGCTTGAAACTTTTGAATATAGAATGCGCTTCCAAGCGATATTAGAATGGCTTTTACCTGATGATCTTTTAATGATGCATTATAGAATTGAGCAGATGTTCCAATACTCAAAGGAATTGTTCTTAGCTGTCTTGAATAACCGTATTGAAGCCATGTATCGCCAGATTGATATGCTCCCGTGGACTGAAAATTGTCATCATATCCGTCGAATGTTCCGTAAGAAATATGTCGTACAGAAAATATACTGAATCCTTTTTTCCATGGCAGGCTCATTCCAGCGCTCTGACTGGTAATACCTGCCTGATAACGAATGATAGATGTGGAAAAATATCGCCCAGTATCTGCAACAGATGGATTTAATTTTGATGAAATTGGAGATGGGCTCAAAAACCCTGCCCCACCCAATCCAAGTTGAAACGATGAAGTAAATACATCAAATGCAGGATAACCAGTTTCTGCAGATAAACAGGAAAGAATAAAAATGAAAAATGAAAAAAACTGTTTCTTTCTGACCTGTCCCGACTTTTCGGTAGAGCGGGCCAACGCAGTATTTTGGGATGTTTGGGGCTTTATTGACATCAAATCAAACTTAATGGATCAAAATGAATATTAATCCGGTTTTTTCCCGGACGGAATTTTTTCTGAAAATCCCTGAAGTTATTCGTAATAAATTGGTGAAGTTTTTGTCCATTTGGATCTACTTTTTTTAATGATTTAAAAACAATCTGAAACCTATAATTGTTTCGCAGTTTTTCAAGGTAACACGATGATGGTCCCAAAACATCTAACCCTGTATATTTCCCTTTCAATGCTTTGGCAATTCTTTCTGACAGGGAATTTGCAGATGTTTGATTTCGGCCGGTAATCTCTATTTTTGCCAACCAGCTAAAGGGTGGATATTTTAATTCATTCCGTTCACTCAATGCAATATTGTAATACTTCATCATGTCCAGCTTTGCTGCATTCTTGATTACCGGATTATCAGGCACATAAGTTTGGATAACAACTTCACCAGGTTTGAGTCGACGACCAGCTCTTCCGGAAGCTTGATAAATAAGTTGGAAAATTCGTTCCCCGGCGCGGAAATCTGGAAGATGTAATCCTAAATCCGCGTTTATAATACCTACCAACGTTGCATTCGGAAAATCCAATCCTTTGGCAATCATTTGTGTTCCTAGAAGGATATCTAATTTACCATCAGAAAAATCTTTTAATATTTTAGTTAGGCCGCTGCCTGTCCGGGCAGTATCCATATCCAACCGCCCTAGTCGTGCATCAGGAAATGTCTCTTCGATTAAAGATTCTACCCGTTGGGTTCCAGTACCTGAATATTTCATATTTGGACTTTGGCAACTACGACACGCTTCCCGTTGCTTTGTTTCAAAATGGCCACAGCAATGACAAATAAGTTGAGACCCTTTTCGGTGATACGTAAGAGCGACCTTGCATTGTGGACACATGACTATGTCGCCACAATCTCCACAGCGAACCACTGGAGAATAACCGCGGCGATTTTGAAGCAAGATAATTTGCTCTTTTTTTTGCAACCGGTCTTCGATCTTATCTTGGAGTAACCCTGAAAAGATTTGCCCAAATTTGCCTGATTCTTCCTGATCACCCAACATATCCACCAAATGAACCTGGGGATATTTTGCACCGCCAAAGCGTTCCGGCAAATGGAGATAGGTCAATTTTTTATGAAGATGATTGTAATAGCTCTCCAAGCTAGGAGTCGCACTGGAGAGGACCACAGAGGATCCCTCATAAGTAGCGCGCATAAGTGCTACATCCCGGGCGTGATACCGTGGCGCAGGTGAATCCTGACGAAAAGATGATTCTTGTTCTTCATCAATGACAATTAATCCAAGGTCTTTCAAAGGAGAAAATATTGCGCTTCTCGCTCCAATTACAACCTTGAATGATCCCTTGCATATCTCTTTCCAGGTCCAGGAGCGTTGCGCTTGGGTTAGCTTAGAATGCCAGAGAGCAATGCTGTCACCAAAAACAGCTCGGAACCGACCAGCGATTTGGGGAGTAAGAGAAATTTCTGGGAGTAGAATTATAGCGGTTCGACTTTGATCTAAACAGTGTCGAACGGCTTCAATATAAATTTCTGTTTTTCCGCTTCCTGTTACGCCATGGAGCAAAAAAGGTGAATAATTTTTGGAATCCAACGATTGAATGATCGCAGCTACAACCGTTTTCTGGTGTTTATTAAATTTTACTTTTTTATGGATAGGATCAAAAGAGAACCCTGTGACATCCGGCAATGAAGTTTCTTCGAATATGGAAACCAGTCCACGTTTTTCTAGCCCGCGACAGCCAGTTAATGGATTGGATACCAACTCTTTTAATGAAGAAACTTTGATAGGTTTTTCAGTTTTTAAAATTTCTTGGTATAGCTCATATTGTTTGGGCGCCCGTTTTTTAACCGCTTCCAGATCACCATCACCTGTGATTATGGGCTGAACCATCCAGTTTTTTGGTGGATTGTACCGCGTTGACAAATTCTTTGGAAGAACGGCCTTCCCAACTTGTCCCAAGGGCGTTACATAATATTCACTCATCCATTGAATTAATTTCCATAGTTCCTGTGTCATGATTGGCAAATCATCCACGAGACCGTCAATCTCTTTTAATTTACCTGCAAAAGATGATTTTGTATTGAGTTCAGTAATAATGCCTTGAGTTTTTCGCGGACCAAATTGAACATTAACCCGCGAGCCAATCTTGACATCTTGCGCTATTTTCTCAGGAACCTTATAAGTAAAAGTTATAAAATTGGAGATTGGAAATGCGACGTCTGCAAACATAACCGATGAGTTTATGGATCAGGATTTTCTAGGGCAATAAAAAACCCCCGCATCCAAAATCAAAATGAAATTGAAATTGGAGTGCAGGGGTTGAATGCATTCGATCTAGTTTATGACTTAATCACGTAAATCTTAACGTCACCATTTAAATCAGCGCTTACACGAACCGGTACGTGGTAGATTCCCAATGCTTTGATGGGCTCATCCAATAAGATGGCTTGGCGATCCACAATAATGCTTTTTTCTTCAAGAGCTTTGTGAATATCCAACGTGGTGATAGAGCCAAACATTTTGTCTTCCTCACCCACTTGTGCTTCTATAGTAATCTCTATTTTAGACAGCCGTTCAACCATGACTTCATCTGCTGCTGCTGCCCGAACTTTACGCATTTTAACGATCTGTTTTCGTTCTTCTGCCACAGCTAAATTCCTTTTGGATGCTCGGAGAGCCAATCCTTCTGGAACTAGTTTATTACGGGCATAGCCAGGTTTTACATTCACAACATCACCGGCTTCACCGAGACCATTTACATCTTGTAGTAAAATAATTTCCATAATCTTACTCCTTATTCCGAACCAAGGTCGACGTACGGCATTAATGCAATTGAGCGCGACCGTTTGATGGCCCGAACCAACTTTCGGTGCATTTTTGCACTACTACCGGTAATCCGACGTGGCATGATTTTACCTTGGTCATTCACAAAACGCCGTAGGAGTTTCACATCTTTATAATCGATATCAGTGATGCCATTTTCTTTAAAATAGCAAAATTTCTTTCTACTCTGAAATGCCATTATTCAGCCTCCTTTTCTTCAGTATCTGCTTCTGAGCTTTCATCAGTTACATCTTCAGTGGTTTCAGTTTCTTTAGTTGATTCTTCCTCAATAACATCAGGTTGAGTTTCAGTTTCTTCAGAAGTAGTTTCAACCACTGCTTCATTCGCAGGTGTTTCTTCTACGGTACCTTTAGGCGCTTCTTTTTCAACCGATTTTTCTTTCACTAATTCTACATAGACTTCTGGCTTTTCATCTAAGGCAACTATCATATGACGAAGAACGGAATTATTTAATTTCATCCAAGTATTAAATTCGTTCATTTGATCCTGTTCGCCACCTTCAAATTGCAGGAGGATAAAAGAACCATATTTCTGATTCTCAATTTGATATGCAAGACGCTTCTTTCCCCATACACGATGATTGATGATCTTTGATTTTGATTTCTCTAATTCAGTTCCGATCTCGCCCATGGTGATATCCAAGGCTTCATTTTCCAAATTCGGATTTACAATATAGAGTGTTTCATAATACCGCATAATAACTCCTTATTTTTTACGCAATCAGCGGTGCGATGACCAGTGAAACCACTGACATCAGTTTAATTAAAATATTCAGCGAGGGACCGGATGTATCCTTAAAAGGATCACCTACCGTGTCACCTACAACAGCTGCTTTATGTGCTTCAGACCCCTTCCCAATGGCTTCACCATTTACAGTGACGCCATCCTCAATCATTTTCTTTGCATTGTCCCAAGCACCACCTGCATTAGACTGGAAAATTGCCATAAGCACACCACACACAGTTACCCCTGCAAGTAGTCCACCTAATGTTTCGGGTCCAAATGTAAATCCAACAATTACAGGAGAAATGATAGCTAAAATCCCAGGAAGCATCATTTCTTTAATGGCAGATTGAGTAGAGATTTCTACGCAACGGCCATGGTCTGCTTTTGTTAATCCTAATTCGTAAACGGCTTTGTCATCATCTGACCATGTAGAAGAAGCACCTTTAGCCAATACTGCAAGTGCTGCCTTCAATTCAGGAATATCTCTAAATTGACGACGAACTTCTTCAATCATTGCCATGGCTGCACGTCCAACAGCGCTCATTGCCATTGAAGAAAATAAAAATGGTAACATTCCACCAACAAATAAACCTGCCATAACCATTGGGTTTGAAATGTCAATACTGTTAATTCCACTCTTTACCATAAATGCGGCGAACAATGCCAATGCAGTTAGGGCTGCAGATCCAATTGCAAAACCCTTACCAATGGCTGCAGTTGTATTACCAACCGCATCAAGTTTGTCTGTCTTTTCACGAACATCCGCAGGGAGTTCAGCCATTTCAGCAATACCACCTGCATTATCAGAAATAGGTCCGTATGCGTCAACAGCTAGTTGAATGCCTGTATTCGCTAACATCCCTAAGGCTGCCATAGCAATGCCATAAAGGCCAGCAAAATGATGAGCACCCATAATAGCGGCTGCAATAATCAATGTGGGAATTGCAGTTGATTGCATGCCAATTGCTAACCCTGCAATAATGTTGGTCGCAGGACCAGTTAATGATTGCTTGGTAATCGATAAAACGGGAGAAGTTCCAGTACCTGTATAATGCTCAGTAATCAATCCAATTCCCAAACCCGAAAGAAGTCCAATAACGGTTGCGAAAAAAACACCCATGCTGGTAAATGCTACACCACCTTGAATAAATTCAGCAGGTAGGACTTCTTGAATTAAAAAGTAAATAACCGCAATCATAATTGCAGAACTACCAAACTCACCTCGGTTCAATGCTTTTTGTGGATCTCCACCTTCTTTAACTGAAACCATGAATGTCCCAATAATAGAAACAACGATTCCAGATGCAGCAATATAAAGAGGAAGCAATACGAATTCATTGCCCAGTACAGCACCCAATACCATTGAACCAATAATAGAGCCCACAAAAGATTCAAACAGATCAGCACCCATACCAGCAACATCACCTACATTATCACCTACATTATCAGCAATCGTTGCAGGATTTAATGGATGATCTTCAGGAATTCCCGCTTCAACTTTACCCACAAGGTCAGCACCCACATCTGCAGCTTTAGTATAAATACCACCACCTACACGTGCGAACAATGCAATTGATGAAGCTCCTAATGAGAATCCAGATAATACATTTAATGTAACATCCATGCTATCAAAGTGAGATGAATAAAATATGAATAGACCACCTAAGCCAAGTACACCTAAACCAACAACACTGAGTCCCATTACAGAACCACCAGTGAATGCAACATTTAATGCTTGAGCAAGGCTTGTACGTGCAGCATTTGTAGTTCGAGTATTTGCTTTGGTTGCAACTTTCATGCCTAAAAATCCAGCAAATGCAGAGGCAAAGGCACCCACAATAAATGATAAAGCAATCAATGGACTTGAATCAGCCTTGCCTGAATTTGCAATACTCAGTAGTACGGCTACTGCGATTACAAAAACGGCCAATACACGATATTCAGCTTTTAAAAATGCCATTGCACCACCAGCAATACTGGCACCTATTTGTTTCATTCGGCTTGTGCCTTCATCTCGTGCAGTAATCCAACTGGTTTTCCAAAAGGAATAAACCATCGCCAAAGCACCAGCGCCGATCACATATATTAAATTAGAACTCATGGGTTCAATATCTCCTCAATTAAGAATTAAAATGATTCATGGTGTTGTTTAGCCCCCGCACCAAAAGATTTTCTAAAGCATCAGCACCATGTTTTACCATAGCTTCTGCTTCAAGCTCATCATCTGATCTGAAGGGTTTCAGTACATATTTTTCTGCAGGTCGCATATTTTCATCCGTACCTATACCTAAACGTACTCGGGGAAATTGGTCAGACTGGAGTTGATAAATTATACTCTCCATCCCACGATGACATCCGTCGCCGCCTTTGGGACGAATCCGAATCGACCCAAGAGGAAGATCCACATCATCCAAGATTACATGAATATCGGAAGGCAAAATATCCCAGAGATTTGCCACTTCTTTCACAGCGTTTCCGCTACGATTCATGCCGGTTGTTGGCTTTACCAACAGGACTTCTCGTCGTTTATGTTGTGCAAAGACATAAGGACCTTTTCCAGGTTTAAATGACAGCTTTTGCCGGCGAGCTAATTCGTCCACTACCCAAAATCCTGCATTGTGTTTTGTATTTGCATATTTATCACCGGGATTGCCTAGACCAATAAAAGCGATCATGATTCTTTCGAATCGTCTCCTGAATCTTCTTCAGCTGCTTTATCATCTTCGCCTTCTTCGCCTTCTTCGCCTTCTTCGCCTTCTTCACCTTCAAGTTCTTCAACTTCCGGCTCTTCTTCAGCTGCAGGTGGATGGACAGATACTATATTTAAGTCTTCAGCAGATAATATCTCTACATCTTCATCATCAATTGTAATGTCTGCTACACTTTTTGCAGAATTCATTTCAAGATCCTCAATATTCAATTCAATCTGCTCCGGAACATCTGTTGGGAAACAACTGATCTCAATCTGTGTCATGGATTGCGATAGCACTCCCCCTTCCTTGACACCTAATGGTTCACCAATCAATACTAAGGGCACAGAAATAGTTATTTTCTCTGATCGGCGCACTCGCATTAGATCAATGTGAATCACTTCATCCGTCACAGGATGATATTGTAATTCCTTTATCATGGTAAACTGTGTATCGCCTCCCTGCTCAACCTCAAAAATATGTTGGCCAGATTGTAATGCATGATACAGTATCAGTTTATCTACCGATATATTTACATTCGCTTCACCTGCATAATAGAGAACACCAGGAATGAGCCCCGACCGACGAATAGTTTTTGACCCTTTCGTCCGGGTAAGATTTCTATCTTTAATTTCTAATTTGTAATACGATGATGCCATCGTTTTTTCTCCTAATTAAAATTCAAACAAAGCACTGACTGATTCACCATTATGAATTCGGATAACTGCTTCGCCAAAAACATTCCCTACAGTTACAATTTCCATATTATCCATGGATTTTTCCATTGGAATATCGATCGTATCTGTCACAATAATTTTTCTAATTTTTGATTTATTCAATCTTTCTATAGCTGGGCCGGATAACACGCCATGTGTTGCCACAGACGTTACTGATTTTGCGCCTTGTTTTAAAGCGGCTTCAGCTGCGTTAATTGTAGTCCCTGCTGTATCAATCATATCATCAATAATAAGCACATCCATATCTTTGAGGTCACCAATAAGATGACTCACTTCTGCTTGATTGGGTGCATACCGACGTTTATCAATTAGCGCAAAATGCATTCCCAATCGCTTTGCATAGGCTTGACTCATTTTTGCTGATCCTATATCTGGTGCTAGCACAACGGTATGATCCGGATCCAACCCTTCATTCTTAACTGCATCCAATAACACCATTCTGCTGTATAAATGATCAAACGGGATTTTAGCAAATCCCTGGATCTGTGTAGAATGAAGGTCCATTGTAATAATTCTATCTGCACCCATTGCTGTAAAAATATCGATCATAACTCGAGATGAAATGGGTACGCGAGGTTGATCTTTCCTATCTTGGCGTCCATAACCAAAATAAGGGATAACAACTGTTACACGATCCGCAGAAGCACGAACTGCTGCATCCACCATCAATGCCAATTCCAAAATATTCTCAGATGGTCCATTAGTGGATTGAATCAAAAACACATCAGTCCCACGAATATTTTCTTCAAACTTGATCCATAATTCACCATCAGAAAAGGTGCTAATGGATATTTTACCTAATTCACATCCTAATGATTTTGCAATCTTTTTGGACAAAGCAGGGTTACTGCGACCACTAAATATTTTTAGTTTATTATTCATAATATTTTTTTCTGAATGACTATGAGCTGGGGCGCAGGGATTCGAACCCCAACTGCCTGGACCAAAACCAGGTGTACTGCCATTATACTACGCCCCAAATAAATTGGGTGTTCTACAAATTAGAGAGTTGGAATGGTGATAAATGTATTGTATCGGGAAGAAAAATATGACTCGGCTGATTTGGCATCTGCATCTTCGTCAAAAACCCCAAACACAGTCGAGCCTGAGCCCGACAAACTGGCGAAACGAGCCCCATGGGCTCGAAGCGAATTTTTTATTTGTCCAATCTCTGGATATGCTGGAACAACGATTGCTTCAAAATCATTCTCAAAAAGCTCAAAAGGAATAATCTCCTTTCGAATAAAGCCCCGAAAATTAACTATCTCGTTTGGTCTGTCCAAAATATTTTTGAATTCACCATACGCCCATTTTGTATCAATATGTAAATCCGGGACCACCAATAAATAGCATCCATTAATTATTGTTTCAATCGGTTTTAAGATTTCGCCAATTCCATCTCCGATTTGTGTTTTCCCCTTAATAAAAAAAGGAACATCTGCGCCCAATTCTATGCCTATGGTTTCTAACTCGTCATCACTCACATCCAATTCATAAAGCTTACGAAGTCCTTTTAAGATGGTGGCCGCATTGGATGAGCCTCCACCCAAACCACCACCGGCAGGAATTCTTTTCTCCAGTTCGATTGAGACACCACCAAGTCCAAACGCATGCACCATTTTTTGCCATGCCTTTACACATAGATTGGAATCATCTTTTGCCAGCCAATCCACATTTGAAGAAAATTGGCAACTGGAAGTTCTTTTTTCTAATCTGATGGTATCATGAAAATCTAGCTCTTGGAAAACTGTGTGAATATTATGGTAACCGTCCGGGCGCTGGTTCCTTATTTGGAGACCAATATTAACCTTCGCGTGAGACTTAAGTACAAGATGGCTCATTTTTTATACAAAGTGTTGCAATGGCCTGTACCGCCCAGCCGGAACTATTTCCCACAAAACCAAGATGGTCTGAGGTTGTGGCTTTTATGGAAACTTTGGATTCATCAATTTGCATGGAATGAGACAAGTTATATTTCATTTTGGGAATATATTCTTCCAATTTTGGTTTTTGGAGAATAATGGTTGCATCTATATTATTGATCTCAAATCCAGCTTCCCCAATTCGCTTAACTGCATCGACTAAAAAGTAACTGCTGGGGGCACCTTTCCAAGTATCATCATTGCTGGGGAAAAATTGACCAATGTCACCCAATGCGGATGCACCAAGAAGCGCATCCACCACTGCATGGTTCAAAGCATCGCCATCAGAATGTCCCACTGACCCAAAAGATGATGGTATATCCACACCCCCTATAGTAAGTAATTCTCCTTTCGCCAACTGGTGAACATCATATCCTATGCCTGTTCTGATCATAAAACTGTTCCCTGAGCCTGTCGAACGGCAACTATATCCGCTCGTATCCAATCATCTTTTGTGGTAATCTTAAAATTGTTTGAGTCTCCCTCTACCAGTTTGATGGAGAATCCCATTGCTTCCATTAAGGCGGACTCATCGGTTCCGGTTAAGTTTTTTGTTTCGGCATAATACAACGCCTGAAGTAATTTATTTTTATGAAAACATTGGGGAGTCTGCGCAAGCCATATTTTTTCACGATCAAGCGTCTCTTTTACCAATCCATTCTCAGAAAATTTTACCGTATCCTTACTGGGAATTCCCACAACAGCACCATCTGCAAATTCACAAGCAGAAATGGATCGCTGAATAAGGTCTTCTGTCACAAAAGGCCGGGCAGCGTCGTGGATGCAAACCAATGTTGAATCCGAAGCAGATACATCTATGCCATTTTTCACAGAATCCTGCCGACGTGTACCCCCAGCCACCACTTTCACCGGTTTTCCGGCTGACATGGACAACACATCTCGATGGGTTGAGCCTACATTAGCACTGGGCACAGCCACAATAATTTCATCAATATAGTCCGATTGCAAAAATAGTTTCAAGGTATGAAAGAAAAGCGGCCGGCCGGACAACAATTTAAATTGTTTTTCTTCGCCAAACCGTTCGCCAGAACCAGCAGCAGGAATGATTGCGGATACTTTCATATTACATAAGGTTTTTGATCAAATGATAATCATAGCATCACCATAGCTCAAAAAGCGATAATTCTCTTTTATAGCTTCCCGGTATGCTTTTTTAATCAATTTGCGACCAGCAAATGTACTGACCATCATAAACAATGTCGATTTAGGCGCATGAAAATTGGTAATCATTTTATCCACCATTTTATATTCGTAGGGTGGGTAAATAAATTTATCCGTCCAACCTCTTTTTGGGGTTACCTGGAATCCGGATATGGCAATTGTTTCTAATGCACGAACAGTGGATGTCCCTACAGCAATGATCTTCCGGTGCCGCTTTTTAGCCTGATTGATTGCCATGGATGTTTTAGGGGACACTTCGAAATATTCTGAGTCCATCTGGTGTCGATTCAGATCTTCTACTTGTACAGGGCGAAAAGTTCCAAGTCCAATATGAAGTGTAATATTTTCAATCTTGGTGCCTTTATCTTTTACTTTTTTGATGAGTCCTTGAGTAAAATGGAGTCCAGCAGTCGGGGCAGCCACAGCACCACGTTCCTTCGCATATACGGTTTGATACCTCTTTTTATCCACGGAATCGGCATCACGGTCAATGTAGGGGGGAAGAGGAGATGTGCCGATTCTGTCGATGACACTATGGAAATCAGCGCCATCATATTCGAAACGAACCACGCGACCGCCTGAAACCGTATTGTCGATCACATCGCACATAAGTTTTGGCGTGAATACCAATTTATTCCCGATGCGTACTTTCCGGGCAGGTTTTACCATGACCTCCCAGAGATCATGTGCTAATTCACGGAGTAAAAAAACTTCCACTTTAGCAGCGGTCCGGTCTTTCGTTGCAAAAAGCCGTGCAGGAAATACCTTTGTATTATTAACCACCATAAGATCATTTTTGCGCATATAATCTGTGATATTCAGGAATTTTCTATGCTCAATTTTCCCCGTATCACGGTTCACTACCATTAATCGTGATAAATCACGCCTGGACTCCGGGTACTGGGCAATGAGTTTTTTTGGTAGGCGATAATTAAAATCACCAAGTTTATACTTTTTCTTTTTATCTATCATTCAAATAACCTCGTTTGGTCTGTTGTTAATTCTTTTCCAAGTAAATCGTATGCTGCTTTCTGGGCAATGCGCCCTCTTGGTGTACGGTGTAAAAATCCTTCCTTGATCAAAAAGGGCTCATATACATCTTCTATGGTGATGGGGTCTTCTCCTATAGCAACTGCCAACGATTTTACGCCCACAGGACCACCATTAAATTTATCTATAAGGACTTCCAGAATCTTCCGATCCATCTCATCCAATCCAATATCATCTATGCCTAATTTTTCCAAGGATGCCTTGGCTACATCAATGTTGATTTTGCCCGAAGCTTTGACCTGTGCAAAATCCCGGGACCGTCTCAATATACGATTGGCGATCCGTGGAGTTCCACGGGCGCGCCTGGCTAATTCCATGGCACCTTCATCATCAATCTCTACTTCCAATATTTCGGCGGACCGATTAATTATATGGAAAAGATCTTCTGCTTCATAATAATCCACACGAAGTACCACGCCAAAACGATCTCGCAAAGGTGACGTGAGATTCCCCAATCGTGTGGTAGCACCAATGAGGGTGAATGGTTCAATCGTCAGCTGTACACTGCGGGCACTGGGTCCCTTATCAATCATAATATCGATGGAAAAGTCTTCCATAGCAGAATAGAGATATTCTTCCACTACTGCATTAAGACGATGGATCTCATCGATGAAAAACACATCACGGTGACCTAAATTAGTTATTATTCCTGCCAAGTCACCCGCTCGTTCTACTACTGGTCCCGATGCTTGTTTTATGTTGGATTTTAGTTCCTTGGAAACAATATTGGCCAGAGTAGTTTTTCCCAATCCCGGTGGGCCAAATAGAAGAACATGGTCTAAAGCATCCCCACGAGAATTAGATGCTTCAATGTAAAGTTTCAAATTATCCACCAATTCTTTCTGACCAATAAATTCATCAAATTGAGATGGGCGAAGAGATTTTTCAACCGCACTATCATCATCGAACGGTGTTGGGTCTGTAATATGTATCTCTGTCATTAAGTAAAATGGATGTAAATCAGTTTAAAACTGACTCTAAAGATACAATCTCAAATTGCTGTCGTAAAGACAGAGAGGGAAAAAAGTTTGACTACCGTAGTGTAAACATTGGATCCGGAGCCACCGGTATGCTCACTTTGGCGTAGATTCAACATAATATCAATACATTGATCAATAAGATCTTTCACAATCTCCCAAAGTTTAAAAAAGTGCTTTAGTTCATCAAGAGATTTCATGCTGCGATTCCCTTTTTCATTAAAATTTGTTTTAAAAATGATCCAGTATAAGATGTTTTCACTAATGCAATTTCTTCAGGTGTGCCGGTGGCCATGACAGTCCCGCCATCGTTACCGCCTTCCGGCCCCAAATCGATGATCCAATCCGCAGTCTTGATCACATCCAAATTATGTTCAATAACCAAAACCGTATTTCCACGTTCCACCAAACGCTGGAGCACATGCAAGAGCATCTTGATATCCTCGAAATGGAGGCCTGTGGTAGGTTCGTCCAAAATGTAAAGTGTTCTTGCGGCAGATACTTTAGAGAGTTCCGTGCCCAGTTTCACCCGCTGCGCTTCTCCACCGGAAAGTGTTGTGGCTTGCTGCCCCAAATTGATATAGCCTAGTCCCACATCATTTAATGTATGAAGTTTTTTGTGGATAGATGGAATATTTTTAAAAAACTCCAACGCCTCAGATACTGGCATACTTAACACTTCAGCAATTGATTTCCCTCTGTATTTAACTTCCAATGTTTCCCGGTTATATCGTTTTCCCGCACAAACTTCACAGATTACATATACATCCGGGAGAAAATTCATTTCAATCTTAATAATGCCATCACCTTCACAGGATTCACAGCGACCGCCTTTTACATTAAATGAAAAACGACCAGGTTTATAACCTCGAATTTTAGATTCCGGTAATTTGGCAAACATATCACGAATGAATGTGAAAACACCAGTATAAGTTGCAGGGTTGGATCTCGGCGTCCGGCCTATGGGTTTTTGGTCAATATCTACCACCTTATCAAGAAACTTCGCTCCTGTGATGGAATCAAATTCCAATGGGTAAGCCCGCGCCCTGTTCAATTCTTTCGCTAAAGCAGGAAAGAGAGTCTCATTCACCAAGGAACTTTTGCCACTTCCGGATACACCCGTTACAGCAATAAATCGGCCCAATGGAAAATCCACATCAATAGATTTTAAATTATTTCCTGTGGCGCCTTTGATTGATAATTGATTTGAGCTTCCATTTCGGCGGACCTTTGGAATACGAATTTCTTTTTTACCGGAAAGATATTTACCCGTAAGTGACTTATTGGATTTTAATAATTGCTTTGGGGGTCCTGCAAAAGTGATTTCTCCGCCATGTTTGCCAGCGCCTGGTCCTAAATCGATAACATAATCCGCCGCTTCTATCGTTTCTTTATCGTGCTCTACAACTAAAATGGAATTCCCAATATCTCGAAGTGATTTTAAGGTCTTCAGCAACCGATTATTGTCACGTGGGTGGAGCCCGATAGATGGTTCGTCCAAAATATATAGGACACCCATTAATTGGGAGCCAATCTGTGTGGCGAGTCGAATTCGCTGGGATTCTCCTCCTGATAAAGTGGTGGCTGAGCGATCTAAGGTGAGATAACTCAATCCTACATTGACCAAAAAACTCAATCGCTTACAAATCTCTTTCAGGATCTGATCAGCAATAGCATGCTCCATTTTTGTGAGGTTTACGTTTTGAAAAAAGATATTTAAATCCCGGATGGACATGGAAGACACATGGCCAATATTGTTTTCATTAATCATAACCCCAAGTGTTTCCTTCCGGAGCCTGGCGCCTTTACAATC
>JABHKE010000060.1 GCA_018692355.1 Fidelibacterota bacterium | reverse complement strand
TGTATCTCCCACAAGATTCTGTATCAGGCGGTCATTTTTATAAACATTGTAGGATTTACCTTGGGGTACATCCGACCAATGTACTGTCAATTGTTCAACTCCTCGTTCAACCCAAACTTGTGGCCTCAAACCTTCTGTAGATAGATTTATTCTTAAATTAGTAATATCTTTATTAATTACCTGAGCCCGATCACCGCCATTCCCGTTGCCGTTCCCATACGCCCTGATTATATAATAATCAGCAATGATTTCTTTTTCAAAACGAAACTTTCCATTCCTTGCTACAACAAACTCTTCCAATAAAGTCATACCTAAAGAATCATATAGAAATACCTTGGCCTGATCTACATTTTTTTCATCCCCTGTTTCATCAAGCAATAATCCTTCAATAATATATATTTTTGGCGTCCGTACAGAATAATCTGATGATTTAGGCCCCTCTTTTCCATCTTCCGTTAAGGAAGTCAGGTAATAGGTATAGTCAGTTTCCCATTTCAGGCTTTTTAGATTTATTTCTAATTTTGCTGTGTTGGTTTGAAGTTTACCATTCGTATAAAGATTATAAGAACTTGCACCCTCTACCTCGGACCATTTTATTAAATGATTATTTCGTTTATCAAATGAGACCACTATAGAGTCTGGTGCTGAAAATACACTTTTATCACAGGCTGCATCCGATTTAGCGCCTACTGAACCATATTGATCTACACCTGCCACAGAAAAACAATTTTCAGTACCAGCTTCCGTTTTCACGCTAACACTAAGACTCGTTGTGGAATCAACCAGAATACTATTTTGGTAAATGTAATATTTTACACTATTCTTAGCAACTTTCCAGTTTAGCATGACCTGATTCTCACCGCTCTCGGCTTTTAGCCCTTTGGGTTTTGCTATTTCAGGATGTGTCGTAACAAATATATTTTCAGATTTGCTGCCAGGCTCCGATTGATGGTCCAGAGTCGCAATAGTATAAGCAAACTTAGTCTCGTATTTTAATTTAAAATCTGCAAAAGAATTTTCCGATGTGGAGTTAACCAATTCACCATCTCGGTACACATTGTAAGCAGATGCATCCTTTACCGCATCCCAAGTTAGTTTAACAATATTTTTTTTCGCTTCTGCCATTACATTCTCAGGTATGGACATTAAAGTTTTTCCATATTCAGTAATGGATCGTGTACCCAGCGATTGATCACTGTTAACCGCAGTCACATTATAAGCAAAGGTCTGGCCTGGATCAACAGCGTCTAAATAAAATGTTTCACTTGTCCTTCCCACTTCATTATTATCTCGATAAATAATGAATTCAACAGCATTTGGGGTTTTCTTCCAGTTAGACTTCGCTCCGTTCTCCATATTTTTTACACTAACTTGGACTTTATCCAAGTTAGGGTTCAAAGCTGGATTAACATCAGAAATATTAGAGCCGCTGACAGCGAAATTCTTAGTGGCCCCATAACCACCTTCGCCATAAACATTCATGGTATAATTTCCATCAGGAATATTTTTAAATTTAAATTTCCCACTAGTAGGCGTTTCTAGTTCAATAACCTTCCTCTTATCCAGATCATATAAAACGATCCGAACAGGCCCAATTTTCTTACCAGCTTCGTTGAAAGCTCTCCCCGAAATGGAATAAGCCTGACCGTAGACGCACGCCCCCCATAGGACTGCTACTGTGATTGGAAACCGTCCCCAAAAGGACAGCTTAAGAATGGATTTCATTCCTTTCATATTACCTCGGTTATTTTTTGAGCCGATACAATGATGATTTAGATAATCGGCTTCCGCATCTAAACTTAAATATTTAGTGAATAATTGTAAACATCTTTATTAAATATCATTTTCCGGTTCTAAACCTGCAAATTCCTGCCAAAATCGGACAGACTCAACCCACTCATCTGATGAATAATGTGCTTTTGTTCCGCCAGGAAGTCCTAGCTGATTCCGCATCATTGTTATCGGCCCCATGGGAATTTTTTTCAAACCTGACGGGATTGCATTGATGCTGACTAATTCCCACTCCGCATCGGTTGACTGCTCATCATTCTCAGCTAATACATCATTTCGGTACAGAATCAAATCCACAGCTTCTGCTTTTAAAGGTATTCCTTTGATCGCCCGGGTTTGAATATAAAAATCTTCTTTCCTCCTCCGTCTCACCAATTTTGAAACCAATTCTGAATTTTCGTTCAATTTTATAATTGGACAATAAAATTCACTGATTATAGAAATATTACAATGGACAATTCGGACACCATCTCGGTATCCCTTTGAAAAGTGCCCGTTTCCCATTTGGATTTGGGCATGTTCAGCGATTGCTTCAAAAGACATTGTCTTAGAATAGGTTTTTCCAGAACCCTTCACCTGACGGCGGACAAACTCATTTACTGCGA
>JABHKE010000127.1 GCA_018692355.1 Fidelibacterota bacterium | reverse complement strand
TCAATAAATCCTTGATTAAAAGCAATTTCTTCCAAACATGCCACTTTTAATCCCTGTCTATCTTCAATCGTTTTAATGAAGTTAGATGCATTATTCATAGCTTCCTGAGTCCCCGTATCCAACCAAGCATACCCACGACCCATGAGTTCAACACGA
The DNA here is from genome assembly GCA_018692355.1 of Fidelibacterota bacterium. Classification (GTDB taxonomy): domain Bacteria; phylum Fidelibacterota; class Marinisomatia; order Marinisomatales; family UBA1611. The sequence continues at coordinate 12,434 of JABHKE010000127.1, read as the reverse complement.
AGACGGCTTTGATTTAAATAGGCTTGGTTAACTGAAGTAATCTCCAATTCCCCACGAGATGAAGGTTTTACATTTTTAGCTATTTCAATTACATCATTAGGATAATAATACAATCCAACCACAGCATAATTAGATGCTGGATTTTTGGGTTTTTCTTCGATACTCGTGGCTTGTCCTACATCGTTGAAACCCACCACACCATATCTTTGGGGATCCCTTACACCATACCCAAATACAACTGCATTATCCTTTTCTTCTACTGTTAAAACACTCTTTGCCAGCATGCTTACCAAGCCATGACCAAAGAATATATTATCACCTAGAATGAGGGTTACAGGATCACCTCCTATAAAATCTTCTCCCAAAATGAATGCTTGTGCTAATCCATCTGGTGATGATTGGATGGTATAAGAAAGATTGAGACCAATATGATGACCATTCCCAAATAATTGTTCGAACCTCGGAGTGTCTTCTGGTGTTGAGATTATCAAAATATCCCTGATACCTGACAACATCAATGTAGATAAAGGATAATATATCATGGGTTTATCATAGATTGGCAGGAGTTGTTTGGATACAACTCTTGTCGCCGGATAAAGCCTAGTACCACTACCACCTGCTAAAATAATTCCCTTCATTTCTATATAACTCCTAATCTTTCCTGTCTGTAATTATTATCCTGAATCGCCTTCCACCAGTTTTGATTATCCAAGTACCAATGAATTGTTTTTCGAATCCCTGTTTCGAATGATTCATTTGGAGACCATCCTAAATCATTTTGGATTTTTCCAGCATCGATGGCATATCGAAAATCATGTCCGGGTCGATCTTTAACAAATGTAATCAAATCAGAATAGCTAGATCCATTCTTTCGGGGAGAAATTTCATCTAGAAAAGAACAAATGATAGTAACCACATCTATATTTTTAATCTCATTATTCCCACCAATATTATATGTCTCTCCAATTTCACCTTTGGCTAAAACCGTGTGAATTGCATCACAATGGTCCCCTACAAAAAGCCAATCTCTTACATTCTCTCCCTTTCCATAGACAGGGAGTGGGTTTCCTTGAAGACAATTAATAATCATAAGTGGAACCAGTTTTTCCGGGAATTGGTATGATCCATAATTATTTGAGCAATTGGTAATCAAAGTTGGTAATCCGAAAGTACGATTCCATGCACGAACCAAATGATCTGAACCCGCCTTGGATGCTGAATAGGGTGAACTTGGGTCATAAGGTGTGGTTTCCAGAAATTTTCCATCATCACCTAATGAGCCATATACTTCATCGGTAGAAACATGTAGAAACCGAAAATTGTCATTATTAGTTTTATTAATAAATATCCGAGATTGCTCCAATAAATTGAGCGTCCCAACCACATTGGTTTGAATAAATTCTGCGGGACCTTCTATGGAACGATCCACATGACTCTCTGCTGCGAAATGGACAACAGTATCAAATTGATGCTTTTCAAAAAGGGAATTAACAAGATCCACATCACAAATATCACCTTTAACTATGGTTAAGTTATTTGATGAAATACCATTTAGGTTTTGGATATTTCCCGCATAGGTCAATTTATCCAAATTAACTACATGGAGATCTTCTTCCCTATCAAGGACTGTTCGAATATAGTTAGATCCAATAAATCCACATCCACCAGTAACTAGACATTTTTTCATTTAATATTCCGGTAAAAATTGTTGGTCATTTAATGCTGGAAGCATGAGATCCTTTTCTGATAAAATTGGTGAATCATACGTCCAATCCACTCCAATTGTTTCATCATTCCAAATAATACCATATTGGTCGTTTGGATCATAAATATCCGTGCATTTGTATATGACAATCGATTCTGAAGATGTCACAAGATATCCATGTGCAAATCCTTCCGGTATATATAACATTTTTCTATTTTCAACAGTTAGATGAACAATTTCCGATTGTCCAAATGTGGGTGACCCTTTTCGAATATCTACTGCTACATCTAAAATACTTCCGGAAACAACACGGACTAATTTCCCTTGCGGGCGGTTAAATTGATAATGAAGTCCACGAAGTACTCCTTTGGTTGACTTTACCTCATTATCCTGAACAAAATTGATTGGGAGCTCATTATTCTTAAAAATAGGTGTTTTATAGGATTCAAAGAAATAACCTCGTTCATCTTCGAAAACAGTAGGTGTAATAATTTTCACACCATCAAGTGATGTATTTTTAACAATCATAAAACTGTTTTTCGACCCACATTATCAAATTGGAATCCATATTCAGATAATTTATCCATGCTTAAAATATTTCGTGTATCCAGAACTAGAGGTGTTTTCATGACCTTTTTCAATTTTTTCAAATTCATACCTCTAAATTCGTTCCACTCTGTCATTATCACCATTGCATCCACACCATCACATGCTTCCTCCCAAGAATGTAAATAATTCAAATCGGTAAAAATATTCTGCATAGATTTATTTGCGATGGGATCATAAGCCTTTACTTTCCCACCCTCATCTAAAATAGATTGAATCATTTCAATGGAAGACGATTCACGAACATCATCTGTATTGGGTTTGAATGCTAATCCCAATATACCAATAGTTTTTCCAGAGAAATCACTGCCAATTAAATTTTTTAATTTTTCAACCATCCTTGTTTTCTGAATATTATTGGTGGTAATAGCTGCATCAATTGTATTCATAGGTACACCTTTTTTACGGGAAAGAGTTGCAAATGCCTGAGTATCCTTAGGGAAACAGGAACCACCAAATCCCGGACCTGGATGTAAAAATTTGGAGCTAATCCGTCCATCCTGTCCCATACCTTTTGCGACCAAGTGAACATCTGCGCCAACCGCTTCACATAAGTTCGCTACTTCATTGATATAACTGATCTTGAGCGCTAAAAAAGCATTGGCTGCATATTTGATCATTTCAGCTGTAGCAACATTGGTATGCAATATAGGTTTTTCGTTAACATAAAGCGGGCGATAAACATCCTGCATGATATTAAACGCTTTAGTGCTAGAAGCACCTATCACAACTCGATCCGGCCAAAGGAAATCCTTAACGGCTGATCCCTCTCTCAAAAATTCCGGATTGGAAACATAATCGAATTCCCCTCCATCCACCATATTTTCACGAATCAATTCGCATATAATGTTTCCCGTGCCAATGGGTACCGTACTTTTTGTACAAATGACTTTATAGCTATTCAGGTTTTTTCCAATAGATTTCGCCACAGACTCTACTGCTGAAATGTTTGCTTCACCATTGTCGCTCTGAGGCGTCCCCACAGCAATAAAAATAACGTCTGCTTGCTGGATCGCTTCATCTACCTTCGTTGTAAACGATAATCTTCCAGCATTTACATTGCGATCAACTAGTTCATGCAAGCCAGGTTCATAAATAGGAATCTCACCATTTTTAAGTAATCTAATTTTTGATTCTATTATATCGGCACAGGTAACATGATGACCAAAATCCGAGATCCCGGCACCACTTACAAGACCAACATATCCTGTACCAATTACAGTTATTTTTTTCACAATTTTTCCTTAACAATAAGCGTTAAACTTACAGACCCCGTTATCTGTTCCCAAGACTCACATCAAGCCAAGGCGTCTTCTTAAAACCCATTCTGCTGATAATAGGCCCAATATACACATTACCAACCACCTGCTGTCATGAAGCACCACTTTCGAATAAAATGTTTCCAATTTTGTAACTGGGTTTATTTGACTAATCACGGATAGCCTGTTATCCCAATGCCTGAATGTGCCATCACCTAATTCAGCCAATTTTTTCAATGGCTCCTTATTTAAATAAACATGATTCAATTCAACTTGGCTCTCTTGAACTTGAACTGATCCTTGATTTACTATCATAGATTTATCACCATGCATGAATTCTACCTCATAATCCAATTGTCCAGATTTGGAGGCCCAGAATTGCCCTGTATAATACCCAGTATTATCATCATAAGTGATGGGTTTTGAATTAATCCTTTGCCCATTGTTTGATACATGGACAAATCCTTCCATAATTGTTTCGTCATCCCGAATGGCTTTCCCTTTAACCGTAACTCTTTCTCCTTGTTGATACGAATTTTTTTCTGATCTGAAATAATAATCTTGGCCATTTCCTGTCCTCATTAACCAAGAAAAAACAGGGTCAAATATTTGTTGGGAAAGATCAGACACTTGGGAGTCTCGTGTTTTATAATAAACAGTATTTAACTCTGGAGATGTCCAAACCATAAACCTTAAAGATGATTTCTCTCCAACCATGAGTAATGGTACTTCAACGTCCGAAATAGAAAAATGCGCTAAGGGAATTCCTTGAGACGAATCTACCTCAAATTGTAACAGAATTGGTGGAAGGTTTGTAAGATCCATATTATCATAATTAATTCTATGAAACGGGAAAAAATTATCCCACCTTGGACTCAATTCCCATTCGTAAGGTGATCCAAGTTCTACAAGTGGCTTATTAAGAGTCATATCCATTAAACCCAAAAAAGATGCCAAGGATTTTTCATGAGTTTCATTCCCCACAACAAAGGCAAGGCTGGATTGGTGAGAAACCAATTTCTTTGCAAAAATCCTTATATAAGATTGCCATTCTTTTGCATTTTCTTCGATGGGGTGATTATCAAAAAGGATCAGGTCATATTTTGTATCCCAAAATGATTTTAGATTCCTTGTATAGCCATCTGGACGAAAAATAAAATGGTCAATTTGATATTCCGAATGTTTTGAAATGATCTGTTTAATAACTTGTGTATTAAAATTGGGTGCTCCAGTTATCAGAGCAATGGTGTATTCATTTTTTAATACCTGAATTGGTACAATCTGTTTATTATTTTGGATATTGATCTCATCAGGAAGTGCATTCACTTGTACTCTATATTTTGCTTCCCCGGATTGAGTTGGATTTATTCGAAATCGAACACGTTCTAAACTCCCATCGCCGGAGACAGTTACCACTTTTGATCCTACTAACTTTTTCCCTGAATAAATTGTAACATTCAGCCGTTCATTCACAGTACCATGGCTTGAAATTGTCACATCTAAGTCAGCATTTTCCCCTTTGATAATAACTGGTGGAGCATCAATGGCATGAATAGAGACATCCACTAATGGAGTTTCATTTCCTACACCCACAATATGAATCGGGGAATTAATATTCAAATTCTCTGAAGGAATCTCCGCTCCCAGGTTTACTTGTCCATCTGTGATGATAACTGCCCCTGCAAGGTCATTTTTTTCATGAAACCTAATATGATTCAAAACCTGTCCAAGATCTGTTGAACCATCTCGAATCTGCTTATCACCAACGGTCCAACTTGTATCCAAATCAGAACCAAAACCAAAAATCTTTATGGGAACGTTTTTCCGTTCAATTTTTTCAAGAATCTGGTCGACACCTGAAACGAGAGATCCCACTGATGGATGGGTATGATATGACATACTTAAGGAACGATCCAAATAAAGATGCCATTTCATATCATTAGAATTTTCAGTAGTCACTTCAACTTTAGGGTCCAAAAATAATAATACCAGAATTAATATTAAAATCCCACGTAGAAAAATGATTGGACGAAGTTTTTTTTGATCACTTACTTGATAGAAAGAAAAAATAAAGGCAATGAGGCATAAAAATAATATTAACCAAAATCCCGAGTTGGGCTGTGACAGGATTAAATTCACATTTAAGCAAGTTTTAGATTGGGTTGTACCCCAAAATCCAAGGAGTATATATTCTCGGAGCTATATTTCAATTCACCTAAAAAGCTAATCATAGCAGCATTGTCGGTGCAATAGGATAGGTCCGGGAAAAGAATCCTCGTATTTCCTAATGAATCCGTCAATTGATTTCGCAGGCATTTATTGGCTGCAACGCCACCAGCGATAACACATGTTTTTGCTTTTGTTGTTTTCAAAGCTCGTTTCAATTTTTCAACCAAGGTGTCAATAATCGCCTGCTGGTAACTGGCGATCACATCTCGTTTTGTCATGGTATCACTTTCTTGAAAATCATACATAAAATAAAGTAAAGATGTTTTCAAACCGCTAAAGCTGAATTCAAGTGACTCTTTACCCATGAGCCCACGCGGAAATCGATGCGACAATGGATTTCCGCCCCTAGCTTCCTTTTCGATAGCTGGTCCGCCCGGATATCCAAGTCCAAGGATTCTTGCACCTTTATCAAATGCCTCTCCTGCTGCATCATCCCTAGTCTCCCCCAAGAGTTTATATTGATTTATTCCCTGAATGTACCATAATTGTGTATGACCGCCTGAAACTAATAAACAGACAAACGGGTATTTCAACGTCGGATCTGCTAAAAAGTTCGCAAAGATGTGGGCTTCTAAATGATTAATTGGAATTACAGGAATATTGAGTCCCAAGCCCATCCCTTTTGCAAAACTTACACCTGTTAATAATGTTCCTGCCAAACCAGGTCCAGATGTCACAGCAATTGCATCAATATCTTGTTTTTGAACACAGGATTCTTTCAGGGCTTTATGAACGATTTGATTCAGAAGTTTTTCATGCTCTCGAGAGGCTAGCTCTGGTACCACACCCCCATATTTGGCATGAATAACCTGAGAACTGACAATGCTGGAAAGGATTTGTCCCTGGCGACAAATAGCTGCCGCTGTTTCATCGCAGGATGTTTCTATGCCCAAAAGGGTCATTGGACTTCACGAGCAACACCCAATTCAAGACTTCTGGGCGAAATGTCCCGCCATTCTAATACATCAGATGGTATATTTACTTGTGGTTCATAAAATTGAATTTGACGATTCCAATTATTAAAATTAATAACGATTTGAACATCTTCCGGGTTCAATTTGGCGATACGCTGTACGCCACCAACAACAGTTAAGGATACGGTTTGTGGAGAGGGGAATACCCTGATATTATCTGGAATATTTATTACTCTGACAGGTATATCCACAATGATTCGTTCACTGATTTCCTGGATATCCAAATTGATCTCAACCTCATTTTCTGAATACTCAATTAATCGACCTAATGTTGCAATATCTAAGCGCCCTTTGATGGATGTCATAGTTCCAACAAGTGTATCAAAGATCGTTTCAACATGATTAATTAAGGCCAATTCTTCTTTTGGACCTGCTATCTCAATTTTCCTAGGAGAGAATACTATTTTCCCCACTTGAATATATCCTGGCGCAGGACGTACAATCAAATTGGATAAAACCGGTACGGTTTTAACTTGGTATTCATCTAAGCTGATCTGGATTCTATTTGGGTAGACCACCTCAACAAAAGATACATTGTATTTTGACGGTAGGACGACCTTTTGAGGATATTTTTCGAAATACTCATTCAAGACAAACTCATATTCCTTAGATATACCTTCAAGATCCAATACCAATTTGAATCCAGCATACTTTTTAAGAAGAAATGCTTTAAAAAGGTCGCGACCGGTTCCTTTTAACCGAACGTTAGCAAATTGGGGGACTTCCTCTCGGTGAGCTTTTTGGACGTTTAAGTTGCGGGCTTCTATTGGTAAATCCATTACTATAGAATATTCGTTTTCTGAAACAACGAATACCCATAGCAGCAAAGCCAAGCCAAAAGCCCCAAAAGGTAGGGCTATTCTTTGACCAAATAAAGAATCAACGGGTCTTTTCATAGCCATGAGATGACTTTACCCATTGAAAACCGATTATTCTTCTACTTCAGTTTCAGTTTCAGATTCAGAATCCAATGATTCGTTTGGCACGCCATCCTTTTCAGCTTGACTAGCCAATTCCAAGAGTTCCTGGGGTAATTCAAGTTTTTCACTTGAATCTGTATCTTGGTTCTTTAAATACTGTTTAACTTCATCCGTTGCAGATGTTGTTTTACCAGTACCGGCTAATTCCTCTTTGTATAGGACCACTTTTTTATCTTCAGGCGCTACTTTCATCACAATACCCGAAAGATTTGCGCCGACTTCGTATTGACTTGCCAGCGATTTGCGATCCCGTTTCGACATTTTCCCAAATGGGATAATTCCCTCTACGTCCAATTCTAATTGAATAATAATACCCTTATCCAAAACCCGAATTATTTCACCACTCGCTTCATTCCCTGCTTGGTAATGCTCGATAATTCCAGGCCATGGATCATCAAAGACTTGACGATAGCCAAGAGAAATTCGACGATTTTCGCGAGATACTTCCAAGATACGTACTTCGATTTCCTGACCTTTTTCAACAACTTCTTTAGGATGTTTTATCACTCTTGTCCAAGAAAGATCAGATACATGAACTAAGCCATCAATGCCTTCTTCCAATTCTGCAAAAGCTCCGAATTGTGTAAGATTTTGAATTTTACATTTATGGACGGTCTCAACCATATATCTATCTTCAATTTCATCCCATGGATCTGGTTGGAGTTGTTTAATTCCAAGGCTAATCTTATGCTCATCCGTATCAATCGAGAGAACTTTTGCTTCAATTTCATCACCCATGGAATACACTTCTGAGGGATTCTTAATGTGTTTTGTCCAAGAGATTTCTGAAACGTGGATTAATCCTTCAACTCCTGGTTCGAGTTCAATGAAACAGCCATAATTAGTCAGGCTAACAACTTTACCGGTCACAACATTTCCCATGGGATATTTGATTTCTACATCCTCCCAGGGATGAGGGACAAGTTGTTTAAGTCCAAGTGAAACCCGTTTCCGCTCTTCATCATATTCAATAACCTTAACGGAAATATTGTCATTCATTTCCAAAACTTCAGATGGATGATTCACACGGCCCCAGGACAAATCTGTGATATGCAGGAGGCCATCAATACCTCCCAAATCAATAAAGACCCCAAAATCGGTGATATTCTTTACTCGACCTTCAAGAATAGAGCCAACTTCTAATTCTTTAAATAAGGCTTCCCGTTGTTCTTTCAGACTTTCTTCGAGTATCACTTTATGTGAAACAACGATATTTTTTCGTGCTTCATTAAATTTCACAAGCCTGATCTCAATTTCCTTATTAAGATAAACATCAAAATCCATGATTGGACGCACATCTACTTGTGAGCCGGGCAAGAATGCCTGAACTACGCCAAGATCAACAATCAAACCACCTTTTATACGACGGACAATAGTTCCGGTAATTACAGTTTCCTCTTCGAATGCATCACGAAGTTCTTTCCAACGCCGCATGAAATCTGCCTTTTCTTTTGAAAGAATTGTATTTCCGCTAGCATCTTCAATGAACTCAAGATAGACTTCTACTTGATCTCCAATCCCCGGGAGTTCTCCTTCGTCAAATTCATGACGATCGATGATCCCTTCAGATTTGAATCCAATGTCAATCAGTACGTCCCTCTCATTCATGCCCACAACTCGGCCATTGATTAAAGAGTGTTCCGTAATGTCTCCAAGGGTTCTAAAGTATAATTTCTCTAATTCGGGACTTACTTCAACATCACTATTATGAGCATTAATCTCAGATTGACCCACAATACGAATATCGTGAAATAGTTCCGGGTTTAAATAATCTTTGATTTCGGCTACAGTTTCGGCCGGGGCAGAAGGCGCTTCCACGCTGGCTTCTTCTACAGTTGTTTCTACAGCTGTTTCCAAAGTCTCTTCCACTGCCTGTTCTAAATTTTGTTCTTCAAACATGCTTATGATGTTTCCTTGTTATTTGTTATGGTTAATATGGTTTATTATTTTTTTTATTTGCTCATTGATCGTGAGTTGGCTTGTATCGATAGGGATTGCATCATCCGCCTGAATTAACGGTGAATGATCCCTGGATGAATCCAGTTGATCTCGACGTCTAATATCTTCGATCAACTCAGAAATGGATTTAGTTTCACCCATCTTTTCAAGTTCTATTAACCGGCGTTTCGCCCGGACATCAATATCCGCAATTAGGAAAAACTTGAATTCTGCATTGGGAAATACAACCGTTCCTATATCCCGGCCTTCCAATACACAATTCTGTTCCCCAGCGATTCGCCGTTGAATAATCACCATTTTTTCTCTCACTTCCGGGATTGCACTTACGGCACTAACCCTTGATGAAATATCCCCGGACCGGATCTCATGGGAAACATCAATTCCATTTAAACGTATTTTGTTATTTGCATCAAAATAGAGTTCTATCTCCGATAAGTACTGGCAAACACCTGCCTCATCATCAGGAGAAATTTCAGACAGTTTGAGTCCCAAAGTGACTGCACGATACATTGCACCTGTGTCAACGTGTGTGATCCCAAGTTTTTCTGCGACCCCTTTAGCTGTTGTACTTTTTCCAGATGCTGATGGTCCGTCTATGGCGATAATCATGAATTTCAATTCTCAATAAGCCGACAAAATTACCGTTTCTCAATGAGAATCCCAACCAAGAAAAGGATTATTAATTTTGGCAATAAGCACTCAGCCATTTAGAGTTTTGACTTCCTTATCAGTTAAGGTTCGGTAGTTGTTTTCAGAGAGGTTCCCCAATGATAATCCTCCGAACCTGATACGTTTTAGAGTCAATAATTTCAATTTAAAACGATACATGATACGGCGAATCTCACGTTTCTTTCCTTGTCGAAGCCTGAGAATAATGGTGGACCGACTTTTTTTGGTTTCTTGAGAAATAATTTCAGCTTTTCCATATTCTTTATCGCCAATATAAATCCCTTTAGCCAATTTCTGTTTTTGGGAAGAAGTTATTTTCCCTTCGATCACTGCTTCATAATCTTTTGGAATTTGATTTCGAGGATGGGTCAATTTCTGCTGAAGATCACCATCGTTGGTCAGTAACAATAACCCGGTAGTATCCTGATCTAACCGACCTACTGGTGTTAACCGATATTTAGATGGGACAAGGTCCAAAACAGTTTTTCTACCATGGGTATCCTTCACAGTAGTAATTACTTTTTTTGGTTTGTGAAGCATAATCACCACTTTTTCCAGAATGGGAGATATTTGTTGTCCATCATACTTTACTACGTCGGAATCTTTCACGCTATATGCTGGATCCTGACAAATCTTTCCATTTACTTCAGTAGTGGCCATTTGGATGAGTTCATCGGCTTTTCGGCGCGATGCTACGCCAGATTGGGCAAGAAATTTATTGAGGCGCATGGATTAACCTGCGGTGGCTTCAGGTCCAGGAGAATCAATATTCGTATCATCAGGCTCGTTTTCTTCAAATACAACGATTTGTTCTCCCAAGGTTGGATCTGCTTCCATCAGTTCCGTAATCTCTTTGAGTTTAGGCATATCGGACAATCGATTAAGTCCAAAATGTTCAAGAAATTTGTTTGTTGTTTGATAAAGCAAGGGGCGGCCCGGACCAGAATCACGTCCTTTGATCTTAATCAAATTTCGATTTAACAATGTTTTAAGAACACCACTGGAATCTACCCCACGAATCGCTTCAACTTCATAACGGCCAATGGGTTGTTTATATGCAATGATTGCCAAAGAATCCAATGCGGCAGATGACAAAGAAATTCGGCCAGACTTACTTAGCATTTTACGAATGAAATGCTCATACTCTTGTCGGGAAACCAATTGATACCCACCAGCAACCTCATTGATTTCAAATGCGTGGTCATCATGAACATATTGTTCATTCAACTTCAAAACCACTTCTTTTAAATTCGGAGTGTCCGGATTAAAAATACCATTCACTTTTGCTTGGGTTAAAGGTTCAGGACTGGCAAAAAGGAGCGCCTCTATTATTTTTCTGATCTCTGAATCTTGCATTAGGCCACAGCTCCCAAGTGTATTAATTCTATATCATCAAAAACATCATTTTGTTCAAAGGTGCAGGTTCCTTCACGAACCAAGTCCAGAATAGCAAGAAAAGTGACAATTATCTCAAGCCGGGTTTTTATATTTTTTAGTAAAGTCGAAAATTTTAATCGACCATCACCGTCAAAATATTTAAACAGAAATTCTTTTTGCTGTTCAAGTTTGATAGGTTCCCTACTCAACTCAAATTGTGACATAACCGGTCGATTTTCCATGGCTTCCTTAAATACCCGTGCCAAATCATAAAGCGTCACATCACGGAGAAGCGTTCCGATCTCATCACCATCAAGAACTTTTATATCTTGCTCAAACTGACGTGGAACAACATGGCTTCTTTCTCCTGCTATCGAATCCAGCATTTCTGCCGCATCTCGGAATCGTTTATAGTCTATTAATTGTTGCATTAACTCTGTCCGCGGGTCAATAATCACACCTTCATCATCCAGTTCCGGGCGGGGAATCATCATTTTAGCTTTCACACGCATGAGGGATGCTGCCATAACAATAAATTCACCGGCAATTAACATATTCATCCGTTTCCATTCTTCTATCATATCAACGAAATCTTTTGTGATCTGACCAATTGGAATATCATAAATATCTAATTCATCCCGACGAATGAAATACAAGAGTAGATCCATTGGCCCCT
>JABHKE010000125.1 GCA_018692355.1 Fidelibacterota bacterium | reverse complement strand
ATCTCATTAAATCGTAATTTATACCATGCGACTTTTGTCTAGATATTTTGTTCGTGAAATGCTTCTGCCATTCTTCTTTTCCTTATTGATGATCACATTTATACTTTTCATCAATTTTCTTTTGCGAGCTATTGACCGCTTTTTAGGGAAGGGGTTGGATGTATTAACCATCCTGGAATACTTGTTTCTCAATCTTGCATGGATCATTGCACTATCGGTGCCTATGGCAGTCCTCCTGGCAACGCTCATGGCTTTTGGCCGCTTATCTGAAGATAATGAGATCAATGCCCTCCGGGCGTCCGGCGTGGGTTTTTTATCCATTATACGTGCACCCATCATGTTTGGGGTTACTGTTGCCCTGATGCTGATCTATTTTAACAATTACATTCTACCCGATATGAATTTCCATGCGCGGCTCCTTTCCGGTGATATTTATCGCAAACGCCCCGGGATGAATATTGAGCCGGGAATATTTATTGATAATATTCCTGATTACAGCATGATTGTAGGTGGTAAAGATGGGGAATTATTTTCCGATGTTCGAATTTTCTCCAAAGGAAAGCAGGAAGCCCAAACAAGCATCCACTCTAAAACAGGAACCCTTTCCACTCTGGCAGATGCATTTTTACTCACGCTGTACGATGGTGAGATCCATGAATTGGAAAGTAAAGATTTTACCAATTACCGCCGGATCATTTTCGAAACACATAAGATCATTATACCGGCAGATGATATTTTGCTCAACCGGCGCGATTCATCAAATAGGACTGACCGAGAAATGACGGTGCCCATGATCATTGATAAAGTAGAGAATTATAAACACCGAATTGGTGTGGTGAATAAACGGCTGGCAGGTGCATTCTTTCGCACGCTAGGGGATAGTCTTTATCCGGAAACAATTTCAGAAGGGACTCAAATTCTAGATTCTGCAAGAATAAATATCCAGGCAGACACAACCTTATCCGGCAATCTATTACGCAAAAAAGAACGACAAATCCGAAGTCTTGAACGCCAGGTAAAAAATGAACTCCAGCTTATCACCAGTTACCAGAAAGGTCGAAATAAATATCAAGTAGAAATACATAAAAAGTTTTCCATTCCCTTTGCTTGCATCCTATTTGTTTTATTAGGTGCCCCTTTAGGCGTTATGGCAAAACGGGGAGGATTTGCAATAAGTACGAGTCTAAGTTTTGGGTTTTTCCTGCTTTATTATATTTTATTGATCGGGGGCGAAGAAATGGCTGACCGAAACCAAGTTCCAGCATGGATAGGAATGTGGACCCCTAATGCGGTTGTATTAATTGTATCACTTTATCTCATACTCCATACTGTCCGGGAAAGAGCTCCAATTTCACTTCTATCGTTTATTAAAAATAGAGAAAAAAGTAATCCGTAAAAAAAATTATTGTGTTCGGTGAACCTTGCACTTTTGGATGGGTTCAGTTCCAACTTTGAATATTTCTTTTTCAACAGGACACGCAGGCACAGGTGCTTTTTTTGTAACAGAACAGATTTCTATATCGTGAATACCCGAAGGTTTTTCAAATTTTTGGATAGGAAAATCCAATGTGTCATGTGCACCTTTCATAAACCGTGCCCATGCAGGGAGTGCTGCTATAGATCCATCCTGGCCAGGGCCTAAAGGTACTCGAAAATCATCCACACCAAACCAACAACCAGCAGCTATCTGTGGTGTAAATCCAACAAACCAAGCATCACTCCAACCCTGGGTTGTTCCCGTTTTTCCTGCAGCAGGTCGATTAAATTTATACTTCCATCGTGCACTTCCTCCGGTGCCACGATCCATCACAGTTTGCATCAAGCTCGTCATTAAATAAGTAGTCTCTTCGCTCAATACTTCTTTACGCTCGGGATAAAATTCTTTAATCACATTCCCGTAGCGATCTTCGACTCGGGTGATGGGAAAAGGTTTAGAATACACCCCCTGATTTGCAAATGCGGCATAAGCAGAAACAATCTCTAAGGGATAAACTTCAGACGTTCCTAATGCTAAGGCGTCTACTGCACGGATATCCGTTGTGATTCCCATACGTTGTGCTGTTCGCTTAACTTGCTCTGAAGGAGCAATATCCTGCTGAACCATTCGGACAGAAATCAGGTTCATGGATTTTCGTAAACCTTCACGTAGTGTGGTGAGTCCGCCTGTACTTCCGTCATAATTTTGGGGTTTCCACTTTACCCATGAGCCATCTACATTCTGTACATTTAATACCACTGGTTGATTCAATAGTTGTTCGGTTACAGGATAGCCATTGTCCAAGGCGGTGGTGTAAACAAATGGTTTAAAAACAGAACCTGGTTGCCGTTTGGCTTGAACAGCTCGGTTGTACTGATCATGATAGTCCGGGCGTCCGCCTACCAAGGCAAGGATACCGCCGGTCAAAGGATCCAGCGCGACAAAGGAACATTGCACCAATAATTTATCCCGCAGGTCTTTGTATAACTCCCCTTCACCAGCCATCATCATTTTGACCGTGTCTTCAGGATAAATGGTTAAATAGGCAAGATTTTCAAATTCCTCACGATCTTTGAATAACCGGCGATTCAACCTGGTCTGATTATCCCGTACCGCTTGCATAACCGCATCTTCCGCAATGGATTGAAGCCGAGAATCAAGGGTGGTATAAATTTTTAATCCATCACGATAAATATTCACACCCAGTATTTCATCTATTTTTTCCATAGTACGTCGAACATATTCAGTAAAATAAGGTGCCTTACCTTTCCTAGGTAGTTCTCGAACAGATTCTAGCGTCATGGCTCGGTACTCTTCAAATTCGCTCTTTTGAATGTATTCTTGATCCCGCAATAAACGAAGTACAGTATTTCGACGACGGATTGCACGTTCCGGATGATGGATAGGAGAATAACTGGCTGGAGCAGGAAGTAATCCCACCAGGAGTGCAGATTCATCAATAGATAGTTCTTTTGATTCTTTTCCAAAAAATCGTTTCGTGGCTGCTTCAACACCATAGGTCCCATGACCAAAGTGAACGGTATTAAGATACATTTCAAGAATCTCATCTTTGGTATAGGTTCTTTCGATCTGAACGGCTGTAATCACCTCTTTCATCTTTCGAACAATACTGTCTTCGAATCCCACCGATTTATATAGATTTCGTGCCAATTGTTGGGTGAGTGTACTAAATCCCTGACGGTAGCTCATGGATAAGGTATTGACCATAACGGCACGAGCCACACTTCGCAGCGATAACCCCCAATGGTCATAAAACCGGCGATCTTCCGATGCTACAACCGCATTTTGCATATGGGTTGGAATCTTATCCAACTCAATAAAAACGCGCTTCTGGACGAACAATTCTTCCAGGACCTTCCCATCAGCGGAATATATCCGTGTCACAAGATCAGGATCATAATTCTCTAACTGTTCAATAGAAGGCAGATTTTTTGCCAGACCAAGTACCACACCCAAAACTGTAAACATTCCAAGAAGAATGACAGCGATGCTGAGTTTGATGATGCGGCTTACATCAATAGTTGTGGAAGGGTTAGCCATAAGGAAATTTACACTTTACCCTTGTTTGGCTGAATAAGGAATTTAATAAATAACAGAATAAAGGGAGAATAATTCCGCCGGATCAGTCTTTTTTCCGGGGATGGATCATTTGTTCTGGTTGCACCAAACGGTCAAAATCTTCACCAGACATATAATCCAATTGCATAATGGCATCACGGAGTGTTGATTTATCCTTGAATGCTTTCTTGGCAACTTCCGCTGCTTTATCATATCCAATATGAGGATTGAGCGCTGTAACCAGCATGAGCGAATTATAAAGATTATGATCAATCCGTTCCTGGTTTGGTTTGATACCAGCAACAGCATGTTTTGAAAAAGATTTACAGCCATCGGCCAACAGTCGAATAGATTGTAAAATATTATATGCTATAACCGGACGATACACATTCAATTCAAAATTGCCGGAGGCGCCAGCAAGGGTAATCGTTGTATCATTTCCTATTACTTGTGTACACAGCATGGTTAGCGCTTCACATTGAGTTGGATTTACTTTACCCGGCATGATGGATGAACCGGGTTCATTCGCTGGAATAGAAATTTCACCGATCCCGGACCTGGGGCCACTTGCTAACCAACGTATATCATTGGCTATTTTGAACAAGGATACAGCAACCACTTTCAATGCTCCTGATAATTCAACAATACAATCTTGCCCGCCTAATGCTTCAAATTTATTTTCAGCAGTCCGAAATGGTAGTCCTGTGATTTCAGCGATTTCTTTCGACACAGCTATACCAAATCCTTCTACAGAATTAATTCCCGTACCAACAGCCGTTCCGCCCATGGCCAATTCGTAACAATGGTCCAATGCTTTTTCCACACGGTTCAATCCATGATCCAAGGCAGAAACATATCCGGAAAATTCCTGGCCAAGGCTCAAAGGTGTAGCATCTTGCAGATGGGTACGACCTAGTTTAACAATAGTCGAAAATGCCTTTGCTTTTTCATCCAATGTATCACGTAACTGTTGCATCGCCGGGATTAACTGCTGATGAATGCTCTCCACAGCAGCAATATTAATAGCAGTCGGGAATGTATCGTTGGTGGACTGACTCATATTTACATGGTCATTAGGGTGAACGGGATCTTTACTGCCTAATTCTCCACCAAGCATTTCAATGGCCCTATTCGCAATCACTTCATTGAAATTCATATTGGTTTGTGTCCCAGAACCTGTCTGCCAGACCACCAGCGGAAAATGATCATCTAATTTCCCTTCAATGACTTCACCAACTGCATTATGTATGGCTGATTTTGTGGATTCTTCCAGAATCCCGAATTCGTTATTTACAGAAGCTGCGGCTTTTTTTAAAATCCCATAAGCGCGTATAAATTCTCGTGGAAATCGTTCTCCACCGATCTTAAAATTTTCGAAAGATCGCTGAGTCTGCGCACCATAGTATCGATCAGAAGGGACTTCGACCGGGCCGATACTATCCCGTTCTGTACGTGTTTTCACTTCAGTCTACAACCCATGTATCACCAGAATTCAGGAGATCCTGAACATTGCCTGGCCCTTTAGCTTCAATGGCT
>JABHKE010000051.1 GCA_018692355.1 Fidelibacterota bacterium | reverse complement strand
TATAACCATTGAATGCCAACAGTTCGTGCTGTAATCCAATCTGTAATCAAATGAAGTTGAACGCCCAGAAATATTCCTAAAGAAACGGGTTGTAAAATTGCCATTTTCAGCCATTTGTGGATGAGTATCATCCCACCAAAAAGAATAATCCAGAATATTGGGGTATGCAAAATGGTATGGTGTCCTGCTACCGTATCAGAAAATAATCCATCAACATCAGGTAAAAGAGATGCAAATAGGAGAATTGGCATAAATGGATAAACAGTCCATGATGAAGTTTTCATGAATTTCCCAATTAAATATCCAGATGCGATGTGAGATGGGATAAACATTATTCGTTTTTATATCTCGTATTTATTAATGCCATTATTCTTTAGATAGTGATTTTTTATTTTGGTTACAGTTTTTATTTTTAATTGTGTTTTAGGATAATAGTTTCAATCGATATTAACCCTAAAGTACCGGTCCCATTTACCCAGAGCCCAACCGAGCCTGAATCAAATGCGGGCGCATGTCCGTGTACAACCAGTTTTTCGTCTAAATACCCTTTAAAATGACGACCGCTTCCTATGGCCTTTAGTGTAATCCAACCATCCACTTGAAGATTCTTTGAATCCATCTCGTTTCGTTTTCCGTTCTCAACTCGACCCAAAGTTATTTTTCCGGGGGAAATCTCCAGAAAATCATAGTGTTCCATTGATTGATAATGGTGCAGAATTGAAACATCTCCATTGAATTCACTTAGATCTAATTTTACTTCGACTTGAAGGTCCGCTACAGTTTTTTTCAATACAAAGGAAAGCGGTTTTATAATAGAAAATAATCCATTCTTTTTCGAATCCGATTGTATATCATCGGAATTTCCATCAATAAAATAAAATTCTGAAAAATTGTTTTGGCTATTTTCAAGCTGCGATTCCCATTTCCATGAACCATCAGGATTCGTCGTAATTGCTGAAACCTGCTCATTTTTTTGAGGAATGGCTGGCTTCTCTTTTGGCAAAGAAACGCCCGTCCCGAAACGATAAACCAATTGTCCGCCATGATCTGCTGTAACGACTAGAAAACCAATATTTACAAGAGATAAAGCCAAAACAACCCATGGCAAAAATGATAGGTCTTTAGACCGCAACCACAGCCCATATAAAAGCGTAACCGTGACAGAAATACTCAATGTCCACAAGGCCAAATCAGCATGCTCTGATAGAACAAGGTTCGCTTGGGCTAACACAGAAACAGTATCGGCCGCTTGCCGTCCGGACAAAAATGCTGCACTGGAACTTGCTGTAGCAGCCAAATATAACAAACCAATTGGAAACCGAAATTCATCCATTCGTTTAAGGAAAACACAAATCAAATGTACCACAAATCCTAAAGGGATAAGCACAATTGGAAAATGGATGATGAGTGGGTGAATATTGGGTATATAATCAGGTAAATTCATCATATCGGTTTACTCGCTGATTGGGTATGCACCACTTTCCATGCTCCGTTAAGCCAACGGAGTAAATATGTACCATGACCTTTATTATGTATTTTTCTGCCACTCGTTGTTGTCAGTTGAATTTCAGTATCCACAACTACCCAGGCAAAATTTCCTTCAAAATGTGTTTGTACATTCGTGAAGCCTAATTTCAAACCTAATTCAGCTTCCGGTTCTACATGATTAACAATCAAATCTTCGAGGCCAACATTTTCGGCGCCACCTTCAAAATATCTGGCACCATTCCAATCCAGAAAATGGCTTCGAAAAGGAGTACTATCTCCATTTTCCCAGCCTATTCGAATATCATTAACAATATTTTCTATCAATTTTTCATTATGATCTGCAACATTATTCTCGCACCCGAATATCATCAAGGTTATAATGAACAATAGTATATTTCTCATTCTCAACTCCTTTTTTCTCATTAATTTCTTATTTCCCTTTCCCGAATCATAGAATATAAAATTGGGACAACAAACGTAGTCAATATGGCGAAAACCATTCCACCAAAAGATGGAATTGCCATTGGAATCATTACATCTGCCCCTCGACCTGTGGAAGTTAGAATTGGCATAAGT
>JABHKE010000136.1 GCA_018692355.1 Fidelibacterota bacterium | reverse complement strand
GACGATTAGTTCGCTTTCCATCCGTTTCAAGGACAGGTAGCATTTTCAAGTTGGCTCTTGCATAATCTTCTTTGCACATAAAAGCGATGGCATAAAAATGAGGATGCTGCCAGAAAAACATAATGGCAAATAGGATCCATGCTTCTGGATCCAAAGTTCCAGTTGCTGCTACCCAGCCTCCCAAGGGTGGAATAGCACCAGGAATCGCTCCAATGGATGTATTGAGCCAAGTTATTTTTTTCAATGGTGTATAAACGAATAAATAAAGTAATGCAGTTGATATGGCGAGGATCGCTGTTAATTTATTGATCAGAAAAAAAAGTATAGCTACACCCAAAAGTATGATTATAATGCCAAACATCATGGCGTAATTAGGCGAGATCATTCCCGTTGGGATAGGGCGGGAACTTGTCCTGTTCATTCGTTGGTCCGATTCCTGTTCTGCATAATGATTTAATGCACCGGCACCAGAAGAGACCAACCCGGAGCCAATCAATGTTATAAACAATTTGGACCAGTTATCTATTCCATCAGCACCAAGATAATATCCCAATGCTGTTGAAATAAGGATCAAAAAAGTGATATTGGGTTTGGTTAGCTCAAAATAAGCTGCAGACAATGAATTCGCTTTTGGTGGGACTCTTTTCATTTAAGATTGAATTTCATTTACAATATTATTCAGATCTTTTCGAAGAACAGCCATACTGGCTTTATCTGTTCCATCATAATATTTTCGAATTTGTCCATCCTGATCTATCAATACAAATTTAATGGCGTGCCCACGTGGTAATTCACCGGCATATAGCATAAATCCATTTTTCTTCAAATCCTTAATGGATTCAATATCGGATGTTAGGAATTGCCAGCGATCATCTTTCACGCCATTTGCTTTTGCATATTCTTTTAAAGTACTCGCATTATCAATTTTTGGATCAACAGTTACAGAAACAAACTGAACTTCTGGTACATTCTCATAATCTTCATAAAGATGCGTCATGTTATTAGTCATTATTGGGCATGGCCCGGCACAGCTTGTGAATATAAAATCTAATACCGTGGCTTTTTTATGGAAACTTTCTTCGGTGAATGATAAACCATCCTGTGTAATAAATGAAAATGCCGGTACTTTTTTAATGACAGTTAATTCATACGATGAATTCGCTTTTTGGATTACCCACGATGCACCTGAGCCTAAAAGTATGATACAGACTATTATTAGGAAAATATTTTTATTCATGCGTTAATTGAGATTGATTCCAGGCTGTGTATTGGACCATGACCAGCCCCAGTATCCAGGAGGCAATCCACATGTGGAAAAGTTGGATCGTCGGAATAACATTAAGAAAAACTAACAATTCCCCCATAATAATTTGTGTTAAAACTAATCCTAAAATAGCAGTTGAAATTTGTGTCATGATCTTTGAAGGGTTTATAGAATTATTCACCAATCGATACCAAAGCATTCCGGAAAATCCCGTAATGATAAATCCAAGAATGGTATGAATGTATTTAAAAGGGCCTAACATATTAAGCAAAAATTGACTTTCTACCATGGGATTATCTTTTCGGATCATTTCCAAACCACCTCGAATTTCGGTTCCCAAAACCACATCCAGGAGCAAAATACCTGCCAGAAGTCCAAACATCCATTTCAAGTTAGAAGGATAGCGGCTCATTTTCTCCGAATCAGGGTTTTCTACATAATAGGCTTCTTGCGCTGCATACAATAAGAGCATTACAATTACCAATGCCATAAATAAATGTAGTGTGATATTGATCGGATTTAATACAGTATCTACCAAAATAGAACCGAGCCAACCTTCCACCAATGTGAGAAAAAATGCAGCTAAAACCGACCATTTGATCCGATTGACATGTTTATAATATTTGAAAGCCAAAAATGCAGTGATCGTAATAATCAATCCAACCAATGCACCAAACAAACGGTTACTGTATTCTATCCATGCCAAAACGATATTGAATTTGGCAGGATCAATATGATCTGGAAGTTGTTCCAAACTGGTTGGAGGAATCCAACGATCGAAACATTTGGGCCAATCGGGACATCCCATACCAGCACCGGCAACACGGACCAGACCGCCTACAAAAATCAAAAGATAAGTCAACCCTGTGGATAAATATGAAAATTTTCGAAATGTATTCATAAACGGACGGCAAAATTAGAGACATTTTTAGTGGATCGAGTAAAACTTTTCCACTTCAAATGGACAAACATAATATTAAGTTTCAGGCTAGATTCAGGACAAATTTTTACAGTTTATGCTAAATCAACAACCAAAGACTTTTATTAATGATTCTAAATAGGATCGATCTGGGTACAGCCTGTACAGTTCGCAATAGCGGTGAAACCGGTATTCTGAAGAAGATCTATTTCTACCCCACCAAGTATGAAATAGAATTTTCAGATGGAAATATCCGGCATTACTCATCAAAAGATCTTGAGTTTGAAGGTATTGAACAACCCGAAGCAAAACTTCAGGCTCCGCCTGTTCCCAAAAATGGTGTTGGCGAAAGTTGGACAGCCTGGAACCCATTTACCGGCGAAAGTGTTGTCAAACACCATTTTTCCACCACCAAAGACATCATGTGGCAAATGATCACATCTATAAATATGTATAATGTTTGGTTCTATGGAATTCAGCGATCACTTCCTGTCCTTGATATTGATCGCTATGTCCACAAATATTCTTTCACCCATCTTAATCTTGAACCAGGATCATTCTTTAAAATTCGACCTCGAACCATCGCTCCCTATTTTAAATGCCGAATCATTACTGTTGAAAAAGAAAAAGAATTTGGTTTCACTTTCAGGACATCCCCACTTGTTAGTGAATATGTCCAATTTAGCATTGAAGAAACAGAGTTGGGTGTTTGGGTAACATGCAGGCGGACGTCCAAAGGCCTTTTTTCATTTTTAACACAATTCAATTGGCTGGCCAAATCACGAATCCTGCAAAAATTAGATATAATTGTACCTAAAGTAGATTTCACCAAAGAAGATGAGCAAACGGATAGCGGTGCTGATGGCGCAAACCAATTTGGCGGTTTTGCATCGCGACAAGATTATATCGACTACGCAATTAATATGGGCATGGAAAACAATATGGATTTTGTGAATGCCATCCCTGAAAAACCCATCCGCGGCATGGCCAAAGCAGGCATTGTTAAAGCCAAGCGTAGCGGTGTAACACCGCCAAAACCAGATAAACCTGCCGGTAGTGCACCACCTGCGTCCGGAGGTGGAATCGATGCATTATCATCAGAAAATCTTGTGGCATATTTGGTGAATAAAGGATTAGATGGAGATATGGACACTGTGAATGCTCACAAGGATAAAGTGATTCGCGGAAAAGCCAAATCCATGATTGTTAAAATTAAACGGGGGACTTTTGAACGTCCACCCATGCCGGAAATTCCCGAAACATCTAATAGTAATGCAGATGCTGGTGAATCAGGCGATCAATTAATTGATCGCCTGATTGCAAAAGGATTAGATGGGGATATGGATGAGATCAATGCCCTCGATAACAGAGCATTAAGAGGCAAAATCAAATCTGCCATTGTCAAAGCAAAACGAGCAGCAAAATAATGTCTGAAACACAAAAAGAACCTTTAACTAAAACGCAGGTCATTTCTATGATTGTGTGTACATTGCTTCTTTTGGTTTATGTCACATTAGTAACATGGGTGCTCTAATAAAACAATGGAATGGTTCACACTAGAATGGCTCATGCGGAACCTGGAATGGGCCGTTGGACTGCTCATGGTTGGATGTATTATCCTGTTCTTTTTTCCAATTCTATTGGGCTTGCAATTAAAGCAAGAAGATGAGGGTGAAAAAGAGTTATAATGGACTCGTTACCAATGATCTCCATCTTAGTTCTGGTTTTTACCTTGATCTTTTTAGGAGAACACATGAAATTAAAAAAAGAAGTGCGGTACCTTCAAAATTTGACAAAGCACTTGAAAAATGATATCGAAAAATTAAAAGATGGAAGCTGAATAATAAAATCAAGCCTAAAGATCAATTTAAAATCATGAACGAAAACGCAACACAATTATCTAAAAAAGAATCAACCAGGATCTATACTCTTTTTTATTCTTTTTTCCTGATCCCCTTTATGATCGCTATTTTTGGTGCGGTTTTCTTTCTATTGTTTCGTTTCATTACCTTTGAAACAAATGATGCTTCAGCCCTTTTAAACCAAGTAAAGATCGGCTCTGCTTCCAAACGCTGGCAATCTGCATTTGAGTTATCAAAAGTGTTTAACAACCCGGATAAAATTCCCACAGATCTTTCATTTAAAAACCAAATGGTTTCCATTTATAATCATTCTATTCATGATGATCCGCTTGTAAGGGCATATTTAGCTTTGGCTATGGGCGTTACCAGGGATAATTTTTATTCCGAAATATTGGTTGATGGATTAAATGATGAAAATCGTGAATCGCGGCGAGCTGCAATTCAGGCTGTTGGTTTGATAGGTACAACAAATGCATCCAATAAATTAAAAGAGATTATTGAAAATTCTGATTTTCCTGATGAGAGACTCGGTGCCACAATTTCTATGGGATTGATAGGCAATCCAGAATCCATCCCATTGTTGAAAAAATTATTAGAGGATGAAGAGCCAAATATTCAATGGGATGCTGCCGTTGCTTTAGCCAAGATGGGGGACCCATCCGGTGCATTCATCATTGAAAGCCTTATGGATAGACAATATTTAAATGCTTTTCCTCAAGTGGATGAAGCAGAAAAAAATCAAGTGATTCTCGTGGCGATTGAAGTCTCGTCTCTATTGAAACAGGATCAATTCAAAACAAAATTGGTTTCGTTAGCTAAAACTGATGAGAATCTTCGGATTCGAGATGCTGCCATGAAAACATTACAATCTGCGTACAACAAAGTTATATAATTATGAGTGAAGAAAAAATTACCCCAACCGCATCGGTAGGTACATCCACCCAGAATTCTGAAAATGGAAAAGAAATGGGTCGGCGTGGATTTTTTAAATGGTTGTCCCTAGGGTGGATAGCTTTTGCCGGCGCAACTGGTGGGTTTTTTACAGTGATGATACGGTTTCTTTTCCCCAATGTATTATTCGAACCCCCTCAAACATTAAAAATTGGGTTTCCGAATGATTACGCAACAAATACAGTGGATATCCGATATAAAAAATCATTTAATATTTGGGTGGTTAGAGACGAAGAATCTATCTTTGCTCTCTCCACAGTTTGTACCCATTTAGGATGTACACCAAATTGGCTGCGAACAGAAGGAAAATTTAAATGCCCGTGTCACGGAAGCGGTTTCCGGATGACCGGAATTAATTTCGAAGGCCCAGCACCCCGTCCATTGGAAAGATATAAAGTATCTCTTTCAAATGACGGACAAATTCTCGTAGATAAAACAAAAAGTTTTAAATGGGAAAAAGGCGAGTGGGAGAATTCTGAATCATTCTTGGTAGTTTAATTAATCAATTTAGGTACAATGGCAAAAGACAATAAACAAAAATCATTTTTAGAACGGATGGGTGAATCCCAGGTTTGGAAATCCATCATTCGATCTGGTGTACCCCATACTCGGCGCCAGCGGATGCATGCAATCCTTGGAAGTGTTTTTCTACACCTCCATCCTGCTCGATTACCAAAACATGCTGTTAAGGTTGGCTATACATGGTGTATGGGTGGACTTTCATTCTTCCTGTTCGTGGTCCTCACAATTACAGGAATTCTGCTCATGTTCTATTACAGGCCTACGGTGGAATATGCCTATACAGATATCATAGATCTGACAGAACAAGTACCCTTGGGCATGATGCGGGAACTTCATCGCTGGGGTGCCCATGCCATGGTCTTAACTGTTTGGTTACACATGCTTCGCGTTTTCATGACCGGTTCTTACAAACCACCACGTGAATTTAATTGGGGTGTCGGAGTACTTCTCATGACCATGACTATGTTTTTATCTTTCACCGGCTACCTTCTTCCTTGGGATCAATTGGCAATTTGGGCAGTCACCGTAGGTACAAATATGGCAAGGGCACATCCCTTTATTGGTCATGAAGGCCCAGGTGCTTCTTTGCTTGCAATTGGAGATATTAATTTGGTCCATATGGGTTCAGACGTGCGCTTTGCATTATTGGGTGGCAGATTCGTGGGTGAAGCTACACTCCTTCGGTTTTACGTGCTTCACTGTATTGCCGTACCTTTTATTATGATGATATTCCTGGCCGTACATTTCTGGCGCATCCGAAAGGATGGCGGAATCTCCGGCCCCCTATAAACACTGATTTGAGATTCTTATGATTGAAACATTTAAATCTGTAATTGACACACTTTCAGCTCCCACTGTCAGTTTTACCCTTTTAACCCTTTTAACACCACTCATTTTTCCACCAACAGATTGGTTTGATAAACTCAATCGTAAATTGGGAATATGGAGACTATGGACAAAACCCGGGCTTTGGGCTGGAATGGGATTCATAACTTTTTTCTTTATAGTTGGTTATTTCGATCCAAACTTCAATATTACCCTTACAAAGCCGGATAACTTTCCAATCGTACTAATGGTTTATTCCATGTTTTTCTTCATTTGGCTGGGAATGAAGAAAGCGTACATCAATGATGATAGGTTAGCAGAAGGCTTGAAGCCAGAAGAATACAATGATCCGGATGATAAAGTTCTGGTATGGCCGGATTTGGTTTATATTGAATTCATTTCTTTAATTTTATTTATGGTATTTTTGATAGTCTGGTCAATCTTGGTTGCTGCACCATTGGAAGAGCCAGCGAACCCGGCATCAACACCAAATCCATCCAAAGCACCCTGGTATTTTCTTGGACTCCAAGAAATGTTAGTGTATTTCGATCCGTGGTTGGCTGGAATTGTTTTCCCCATGTTCATCATTTTCGGAATGATGGCTATTCCTTACATCGATACGAATCCCAAAGGGGACGGGTATTATTCCTTTAAGGAACGGAGGATCGGCATTTTTATTTTTATGTATGGCTGGCTCATTTTGTGGCTTTTCCTAATCGTAATTGGAACCTTCTTCCGTGGACCAAATTGGAATTTCTTCGGTCCCTTTGAATATTGGGATCCCCATAAAGTAGTTCCATTGAACAATGTGAATCTTTCTGAGTATTTATGGGTAAAAATGCTCAGCACAGGATTACCTACAAATATCATGTTAAGGGAATTTATGGGATTTCTGGTGGTGTTTGCTTACATGTTCGTGTTCCCTATTTTATTAGCAAAAACATGGCTAAAGGATCTATTTGAAAAAATAGGTCCAATCCGATATACAACATTAATGCTTTTTGGACTATCCATGTTTTCATTGCCCATCAAGATGTATCTCCGGTGGTTCTTCAACCTGAAATACATTATCGCAATTCCAGAATGGTTTTTTAATATTTAGGTTTATGCATGTTTAATAACGACGAACGCTATTGGGATATTCAGAAATTAAATAAATGGTTCGCCATATCATCCATCCTGTTTTTGATCAGTATGGCTTGGACTTTTGTTGATGATAATGATGATGAATTCAAAGTTTATCAGCGTGAATTCCGGAAAATGGAAATTGGAATCACTGAAAAGAATCTGAAACGGGAATTAGAAGCTGTTTCAGCTGAACGCATCTCTTTTGAAAAAGATTTGGCTAGGGCTCAATCTGATTTAGATATTCAAAATGAAACATTGGTTGATCTTGGTGCGATTTTAAAAACACTTGAAGGCCGTTACTACAATGAGAATATGATCTACCAGGGCCAAAAGGCTGAAGTGGATGGACTCAAATATCTTGTTGAAGCTGAAAACGCCCACCAGGATGATGGAGACCATCATGGGCCTTCTAATAAAAATGATTATGCGGCGGCATTGGAATTACTTCATAAGTACCAACTCATCAAGGAAGCATCCGAGATAGAGATCGACGATACTGAAAAAGCTATCAAAGACCTGAAGGCAAATGTAAAACTGAAGAGAGAAGAACTCAATATTGTTTTGAAAGACGTGACGATTGTTGATAATAAACTTAGTAAGATCGACCGGGAGCGGATGACCTTCGTCAATAAGGTCGGGGATGTTGTTCGAGACCTACCTATCATCGACTTTTTAGATCCTTATTATAAGGTAAACCAAATTGTGGTTCGCGATGTGAAATATGATGTGAACTTTGCAGCGGTTCCCAAAGTGGATCGTTGTACCAGTTGCCATTTGGGAATCGAAAATCCCAACTTTGCTGATGCACCCCAGCCCTTTACTACTCATCCTAATTTAGATCTATACATTACATCTGCTTCTTCGCACCCCATGGATACCTTTGGGTGCACCAGTTGCCATGCTGGCCGCGGACGGGGAACATCATTTACTTCATCCACACACACACCAAGCAATGATGACGAAAAAGCACGTTGGCAGGAAGAATATGATTGGGAAGTGATGCACCATTGGCTTCAACCGATGTTACCAACTCATTATACAGAAGCTTCCTGTTTTAAGTGTCACAATAATAATTTGGATCTGAAAGGAGCTGATAAATTGAATCTTGGCCTGTCATTAGTGGATAAGTCGGGATGTAATGGTTGCCATCTGGCTCAGGATTACCCACAATTATCTAAAGTAGGACCAAATCTGAAAAACCTGGATAAAAAAGTTTCTAGGAAATGGATAGCCAAATGGATCCGAGATCCAAAGAAGTTCCGACACAACACCAAGATGCCATCTACATTTGGACAGGACAACCAAATCTCGCCTGAAATGCAGGCCTGGAATGACGCTGAGATCTATGCCATGAGTTCCTATCTTGTATCAGAAAATGGTGGTAAAAAGTCCACATCAGATTATCGATTCATGGGCGATGCTGAAAATGGGCAACATTTATTTGAATCTATTGGTTGCTTGGGCTGCCATGTTATTGAACCCGACCCGGTTGAAACTGAAACTTCTCTTAAAGAATTAACAAAACGCCAAGGCCCTAATCTGATTGGTATTGGCTCTAAAACATCTGCTGAATGGGTTTATAATTGGATCAAGGATCCATTAGCATATAATCCGGAAACCCGGATGCCCAATCTTCGAGTGAATGATGAAGATGCAAAAAATATTACAGCTTATATCATGTCATTCCGAAATGAAGATTTTGAAAATTTACCTGATGTTAATCTAGATGAAATGTCCCTGGATAAAGTCGCATTTACCCACTTGTCCAAACAAATGCCTGAATCCTATGCTACAAAAAAATTAGCCGGAATGAATCTGAATCAAAAACTTGATTATGTGGCTAAAAAAAGTATTACGCATTATGGCTGTTTCGGCTGCCATACAATTGATGGATTTGAAAAAGCCAAACCTATAGGGACAGATTTAACAGAAGAAGGTTCTAAACCGACAATAAAATTGGATTTTGGACTCCATCATGATATTGACCATACCAATTTTGCATGGTTTGAAGCAAAATTGGGTAATCCTAGAATTTTTGACCGTGATAAAGTCAGTCCAACATTGGATAAATTAAAGATGCCAAACTTTGATTTCAATAAAACAGAAATTGAAGCCATTACTACAGCCATATTGGGGTTTAATGGCAATAAAGTGGATGAAGGAATCAAAGCTCATAATCGTGTGGATGAAATGGCACAGAATGGAGCACGATTGGTCAAACAATTCAATTGCCAAGGTTGCCACTTGATCGATGATTTTGGTGGTCAATTGGTAGACCATATCGGTGCTGCAGAATACGCTCCGCCGAATCTAAATACACAGGGCGCTAAAACAAATCCAGATTGGCTATTAAGCTTCTTTAATAACCCATCTATAATTCGCCCGAACCTCGAAGTGCGGATGCCCAGTTTCCACCAGATCACAGATGAACAGTGGAATGCCATCATCAAGTATTTCCAGCATTTGGATAATGAAAAGATCTCCTATCGGGATGAATTAACCATTAATGAACATTCCATCGAATTCAAAGGTGGTGAAATGATCCATGAATTGGGTGCCTGTAATAACTGTCATTTTTATGGTACAACATTTCCGAAACAAGATGCTTCCACGTGGGCACCGAACCTAGCCCTGACCAAGGAAAGGCTAAACCCGGGTTGGGTGAAAGAATGGTTGCGTGAACCACAAACCATTATGCCGGGAACTAAAATGCCGGCGCCATTTCTCCCAACAGAAGATCTATTAACAATAGATGGTGCTAAAAATGACTGGGGGAAAGAACTTGTCAAAATGAATGGTGATACAGAAGCTATGCTGGACGGACTCCGGGACTATGTTTGGAGCATTAAAGGGAAAACGAACATCGATAAAACCATCCAAGATTATTTTAATGAAAATGGTTATGATTTTAGCGGGGATGAAGACGAAGATGATTGGGGTGACGACGAGGACTGGTAGAAACCTATTGCATACTTAAAATTAAAAAAGCCAATCACCTGAAAGTGGATGGCTTTTTTAATATCTTTTCTCAATGTCCTTTCCGCCAACCTGCGGACACTACTCTTTTAAAAGCAATGGATTGAAGTGAGTTATTTCATTAACAATTCAATTGCAGTTTTCACGTTTCCTGCTTTCCAATTGTCGCCGGGCCAGTTGCCTAATATCTCACGATTAGGACCTATTAAAATAGACCGAAGTGTGTGGCCAATTTTGTTTTCTTCAATTCCCCAAAAGTTGCAACCACTTTGTTTTGCTAGACGATATACATCTTCAATATGACCCGTGCTTGACCACACTTTCCAGTTATCAAATCCTTCTATGGTTGAACCATAAAAGTCTTTCAATACCGAGGGTGTGTCGTGTTTATAATCAAAACTGACCATGACGAATTCTATGTCATTCCTTTCTTTAAATGCCTTCGCTAAATAATCATTCTTAATCACTACCGCAGGACACATATTCGGCATGGGACACCGCGTAAATATGAAAGAAATGAACCGATATTTTCCATCGGAATCAGATAGGCGTACCAATGAACTGTCCAAATCCAAGAAGGCTACATTATCAATAATCTCGCCTATACCTCGTTCTGAATAGTTTTCATCTTCGAAGAAATCATCATCCTCATCCTCCGGCAATTTCCCTTGGCCCACAACTTTAAACTTCCGAGCCCACGTGGATGTATCGCCCCAAACAAATTCAAAATGAACACTGTCTCCAACAGACAATCCTTCGATCTCTTTCAGATCTTTCAAATCAAAGGGCATGACCATGGGATACATAAGATCAGGAATTGTATCATGTGCAATGACGATCATCATGGAATCCGGTTTGAGTACGTAAATGGTTCCTTTCACCGAATATATTTTCTCCGGAGAACTGCAACTGAAACAAATAATGATACCTAGAAATAAAATGAATTTTACCATGGCAAAATTTAGATAAAAAAAAGGCGGAGAGTTTCTCCGCCTTTCAAAAACTTAATGGTGTTTTTAATTACTTTTTCTTTGGTCGTGTGAATGTGAAATCCTGATTGGTTTCACCATCACCAATTGTGACTGTTGCAGTCATCGGTTTCTTTTTGAATTTTTCCTGCCAGCAAACCACTTCATAAGATCCAGCTGGAATGCCATCAATGGAGAAATTCCCATTCGAATCTGTAACTGCAAAGTATGGGTGATCTGAAACCAAGACCCAAGCTTTCATCCAGGGATGAACATCACATTTAATGTAAAATGGTTCTGGTTCAGATTCCGCAAAAGTTGATTTTTTTTCTTTCACTACTTTCGGCATTGCAAAATTGAATTCCTTATTCACATTGGGTCTGGAGTGGATATTATGCAATGTGGCATCACTGTTTTTAATCAGCAGTGCTTGCCCTGCAACCAGCCCTAATACATGGGGATTATAAATACAGCCATTTTGATCTAAAATGACAGGATCTGCAGGTGAACCACCGGAATAAGAAACATTCTTTAAATAAACAATTGCTTCTGCCATGGAGCCATCAGCTGCCATTTTAAAACTCTCACTGTAAACCGGGCCGGAATGAGATGCACCACAAACTGGATCTGCATCCATTTTTAACCGTTTTGATTTCGGAGCTTTTCCATCATATTTCACGTGGCCTTTTAAGGTACCAGCGTCCACAAATGCGATTGCAAAAGTCATAGCAATTCCGGTGACGATTAATTTCTTAAGCTTCATGTTATTTTTCCTTATATAATTTGATGAATTTGGGTTTCAAATTTACCAGTTTTCTATTACAATGGATAGAATATTTAGACGCATCTTCCTATGAAAAGTTAAAGTTAGTTTAGTATTTTCTGCTCCCATTTTTAACCCGGAGAAAAGAAACTCAAATGTGGATATTTATGATCACTTGTTACTTGCTCATGTTTGTTAATTTTATAAACTTAACCTTGACAGGAATTAGTGGATATTTTCAAATGGATTTGATAGGTGCAAACCACCCTCGCTTTGCAGTGTTTATGATCTTGATATTTGCCATAACAGAAACAGTAGTAATGTATTTTTTTATATCTACTGGTAAAGGAATCAAGGAGGCCATTTTAAAGAAGCTGGGAGAAAATGAACTCTGGATACGGGAACGAAAATTAAAAATGAAACTGTTTCCACATCTCATGTTAACGCTTACTTTAGTGGGTGCTGTATTTATTCATGGCGGTGCCGTGGATAACCACATGCCATCTTCCTGGTTACATGGACCTTTATTCCTCATCGCTTACGGACATCATATTTGGTCACTAATAATCAAGAATTATGCCTTTAAGGAACAGATCGCCATTATTTCAAAACTAAAACCGGATACTGAATAATGTATTACGGTGCCAAAGGATTGGAACTTCTGGGTATGACAATGATCGGGATTGGGTTTATTATTAAATTTCCTCAATTGATGGACCCAAAATTGCTCCTGGCTGGCATTGTTTGTTTTGTGGCAGGGTGGGTAATAGAAAAATATATCCTACAGTAAATTTCATTTCTTTGGATTTAATATTTATTAGTAAATTGTTTATCTAATACTTTTTGAAAAACATGGCAAACACATATAATCATTTCAAAGGAATTCCAGATTTACCAGACATTCCTCGAGAAAAAACAAAACGCCCGAGGCTCATGGCAATCGTTGATGAAGATAATTGCACCGGTTGTCAAGCATGTGTGCCGTTTTGCCCCGTTGATTGTATAGAACCAGTAGCAAAAGATAAATATGAAATTATTATCCCACCAGTTCAGATTCGTTTTAATGAATGTACCGGCTGTCAAGTTTGCGCCCGGGTATGTACCAAGATGACTTGGGACGCAATCCGAATGCTGGAAACGGATATTTTTGAAAATATTTACAACCTAGAAATAGATTAAGTTATATTTTGTAGTAAATAATCCATTGGATTTATTTACTACAAAATATGAATAGGGCATTCGAGACAAAAGCATTAGAACATTCTAATAGAGTTTTAATTGAATTTTAATTTTTGCTTCTTATATTTCAGATCAATTTATAACGAATCTTTAATAATTTTAATCAACCTTAGAGAGGGGAGAGGAGAAATCACGTGAGTAATGATTCTCACCACGAAGAGAATTTTTTACAGAAATATATTTTTTCTGTAGACCATAAAGTCATTGGGCTCCAATATGGGATCACTTCACTATTGTTCCTGTTTTTTGGATTTTGCCTGATGATGGTTATGAGATGGCAATTGGCCTACCCGGAAACATCAGTCCCCATAGTCGGTTGGCTACTAGGTGAATCCGATATTTTAATGCCGGAGATTTATAATATGTTAGGTGCCATGCATGGTACAATAATGATCTTTCTAGGTGTGGTACCTCTGGCTGTTGGCGCATTTGGAAACTATATTGTTCCCTTGCAAATCGGCGCACCAGATATGGCATTCCCTAAATTGAATGCTGCTAGTTACTGGTCATACTTTATTGGTGGTGTCATTATGCTGGCTAGTTTTTTCATGCCGGAAGGAGCTGCAAGATCAGGGTGGACTTCTTATCCACCACTCTCGATCTTTGAAACCGGTCAAACAACATGGCTTATTGGGATGGTCTTTTTAATTACATCTTCCCTTTTAGGTTCTATGAATATTATTGTTACCATTGTTCAATTAAGGGCACCTGGACTTTCTTGGTTTAGACTTCCTTTCTTTGTCTGGGCACAGTTTGTCACTGCTTTTTTATTGGTTCTTGCATTTCCACCTCTTGAAGCGGCTGCAGTTCTGCAATTGATGGATAGAGTAGCTCATACAAGTTTTTTCTTACCCAGCGGATTGGTCTACAGTGGTGCAACCGTTGATGTTTATGGCTCGGGATCTCCACTTCTTTGGCAGCATTTATTCTGGTTTCTCGCTCATCCTGAAGTTTATGTTTTAATTCTTCCCGCAATGGGAATTGTTGGAGACGTGATTGCAAATAATACAAGGAAACCTCTCTGGGGGTATAAATCCTTGGTCTATGCATCCGTTTTTCTTGGTTTTATGTCCTTTATTGTTTGGGCACATCATATGTTTTTAACAGGAATGGGGCAGGCTATGAGTGCTTTTTTCCAAACAACTACCATGATTATTTCGATTCCATCGGTGGTAATCTTAACTGCGTTCTTCATTTCACTATGGGGAGCATCTATCCGTTTTACAACTCCCATGTTATTTGCGTTGGCATTCTTACCCATGTTTGGGATTGGTGGTTTAACAGGTCTCCCTCTGGGTGTAGGCGCATCGGATATTCATCTTCATGATACCTATTACGTGATTGGTCACTTCCATTATGTAGTTGCACCGGGCACTATCTTCGCCCTCTTTGCAGGAATCTATTATTGGTTCCCTAAAATCACAGGGAGAAAAATGAGTGAAGCTCTGGGAAAACTTCACTTTTGGCCATCACTCATTTTTATGAATGGTGTTTTTATGCCCATGTTTATTCAAGGGCTTGCTGGTGTCTCTCGCCGTCTGTATGATGGTGGACAACTTTATGCTCATGCTCAGGATGTGCTGCAATGGAATGAGTTTATGTCTATTTCCGCTTTCTGCCTTGCGGCAGCACAGATTCCATTCATTATTAATGTATTTGTTTCCATGTTCAATGGCGAAAAAGTAGATCGAAACCCATGGGGTGCAACGACCGTTGAATGGTCAGCGCCTTCTCCTCCCGTTCCCCATGCGAACTTTGAAGGCGATGTTGAAGTGTATCGAGGACCTTATGAGTATAGTGTTCCCGGTGCAGATAAAGATTTCTCACCGCAAACAGAAAAATAAAGGACTCTGACGGTGCAAATTCCATACATAGTTGAAGAAAGACCTGATACAGGTTTAAATAATTCTAAATTAGGAATCTGGGTTTTTCTGGCTTCCGAAATAATGCTATTTGGCGGACTATTCTCTGCATATGTTTTTTTGAGAATGGCAGCGCCAGTAGGCGATTTTGCATACTGGGGTTCAAAATTGAGTATCCCCATGGCAACTTTCAATACCATAGTTTTGATTTCGTCAAGTGTAACGGTGATCATGTCCTGGGCATCTTTGAAAATGAAAGATTTTGAAAAATATAAGATGTATATGGGACTTACCCTTCTGTGCGCATTTTTATTCCTAGTTGTCAAATATTTTGAATATACTGGAAAATTCCACCATGGGATTTACCCATCATCCAGTACATTCATGGGAATCTATTTTACATTGACTGGTCTACATATGTTGCACATAATCGGTGGTATGATTGTTATGGGCTATTTCTGGTTACCATTTGGAAATAAGATGTGGCAATCTGATCCTGAACGATTTACAAACAGAATTGAAGTTGCGGGACTTTACTGGCACTTTGTGGATCTTGTCTGGATTTTTCTATTCCCAATTCTTTACTTACTTTAGGGGACAATAATGAGCGATCATGATAACGGGCATATCCAAGAGCACATTAAGGTTTATTTAACCGTATTTGGTGCGCTAGGAGCCTTAACACTCTTAACCGTTGCTGCTTCTTACATGGATGTGTCAACGAC
The DNA here is from genome assembly GCA_018692355.1 of Fidelibacterota bacterium. GTDB lineage: Bacteria > Fidelibacterota > Marinisomatia > Marinisomatales > UBA1611. The sequence continues at coordinate 33,734 of JABHKE010000136.1, read as the reverse complement.
CGAGGCCATCTTTTTAGCCTTGACTATCGCTACAGTGAAAGCCAGCCTTGTAGCAGGATACTTCATGCACCTTATCACAGAAAAACATACAATTATTTGGATCTTATGCCTGACATTTGTCTTTTTCCTTTTTTGTATGTTTATTCCAATGATTACTACCATTGACCATGCAAGCCTATCATGATTTCACTCAAACAATTTCACTTCTTTTTCATTGGCGTTTCTATCCTAATCACTGGGTACTATGGCATGTTTGAAATCTCCAATCCATCCAATCCCGGATATATTTCCAATTTGTTGGCAGGGCTATCTTTTTTGGTAGCTACGGGGCTCATCGCATATGGCTTTTCAATGGTTAAAAAAATCAAACATATCTGATACATGAAAAGAACTCTTCACATTATTCTCCTTTCATTCACGGTGTTCTTTATCCCGGAAACAGCGCAAGCATGCGCGACTTGTTTTGGCGACCCAAGTGCACCGGCATCTCAAGGATTGAACTGGGCGATTATTACATTGCTAGGTGTTACAGGTGGAGTGTTGGGTGGCGTAATCAGCACGATCATTTCGATCGGGAAAAAAAACAAAAATTTTCAACAATTGAATAAAAGTAGAGGATCTTCTTTTGATTGATATTCTCCATAAACTAGGTTTACCCATCAATATGTCAGTACAGGGCGCTGCTATTGATGAAATTAATGCAATTGTCCACTGGTTAATGCTCGTTTTATTTGTAGGCTGGGGTTTATTTTTTATAGTCAGTCTCGTCAAATTCCGTGCATCCAAAAATGCAAAAGCAGATTATACAGGTGTCAAGTCTCATTTGTCATCTTTACTTGAAGCAGTTGTGGCTGTGATTGAAATTGTGATCCTTTTTGGATTTGGATTTCCAATTTGGGCAGCACGAGTCACTGATGTTCCTACACCGGATGAATCCATTCATCTTCGTGTTGTAGCACAACAATTTGCCTGGAATGTACATTACCCTGGACCTGATGGTAAATTTGGTGATACACGAGCTGATCTTGTGGATGAGCAGGAAAACCCAGTTGGTTTAGATCGTTCAAGCGATAACGCATCAGATGATTTTTATACGGTGAACCAATTGCATGTACCTGTTGATAAAAAGATACGAATTGACCTTACATCCTTAGATGTGATTCACAGTTTTACATTGACAGAACTTCGAGTAAAACAAGACGCAATCCCGGGAATGGTTATTCCGGTTCATTTCACAGCTACCATGACATCGGACGAATTTCTAAAAACAACTATTGGGTCCAAACGAGAAGGAAAATCTTTGGAAATCGCCTGCGCCCAACTTTGTGGATTAGGCCACTACCGAATGCGTGGTTTCTTTACCGTTCATGATGATGGAGGATACCAGTCCTGGCTCGATGAACAAGCAGAATACCTTGAAGAAGAATCTGGTGAAGATGATTGGGGTGATGACGAAGACTGGTAAAAATCAGAACTAATAGATTTAAAAAAAAGCCTTCCGCCTATTGACGGATGGCTTTTTTTGTACCGCGGAAAGGGCTCGAACCTTCACACCCAAAGGGCACCAGATCCTAAATCTGGCGTGTCTACCAATTCCACCACCGCGGCAAATAATTGGGGTGATAAATTACAAATTTTTATCAATAAAAAAGCCCTTCACCTACAGGAAAAGGGCTTTTTAAATTGCTCTGTCTGAGTCAGATTATTTCATCAAAACCATTTTGCGGGTGAATATAATATTCCCTGCTTGCAGCCTATAGAGATAAACACCAGCACTAACTTGATTACCAAGAAAATCATTTGCATTCCAAGTTACAAAATGACGACCGGCAGATTGGTATTGATTAACAACCCTATTGATATTCCTTCCCATGAGATCATAAATATCCAACTGTACATCTGATGCATCAGGCAAATCATAAGCGATCATTGTTGTTGGATTGAATGGATTCGGAAAGTTTGGATGTAGGGCAAATTCACCAGGAATGCTTACTTCTTCATCCAAGGCAACAAAATATCCTGCAAACTGGCCAAAACCATGGAAAACGGTTGTCAGTGGGTTTGCACCCGCATCTCCAGTAGCATAACTGGCCATTGACATAATAATGGATGAATTATCCAAGTTGTCATCAAATTGAACCTCAAATTCAAGAATGGGCCCAGACCCTGCTTCAATCCCTGAAGAAAAATCATACCCAAGGAAATAATAAGAACCATCTTCTTGTTCTTCCGAACTACCATCTACTATTCCATCATCGAATCGACCCACAGGAGTTACGTTTGTTACTGTCATACTTTCAGGAATATCAACTAATGTAAATTGCAATGTCCCCACTAATTCAGTATTATCTAAGTGAACATCGAATGTTCCAGTCCCACCTGGAATAAGTACACCAGACGTGTTTTGGATTGTGTAAGCTGCAGGTGGAATTCCGATATAGACCTCACCCGGGATTGATTCGGCATGCATGGGCAAATCATTAAGATCTGTAATCTCAGCATCCTGTAAATCCAAAATAACTATGGATGCATCTGGTGTGCCGGCAGGAATTTCAAATGTAATATCAGCTATATGAGAGATTCCTGGATTGATTGGTGAATTATGAGCATTGTTCACCAAGGTTACTCGATAATAATTCCCAATCACCATTCCTGATACTTCCCAGTCAGAAAAATTATGGGCGTCACTTACGTTCACTTCGGTCCCCATCATAAATGGCGGATCAGATGCTATATCCAATTGAAGTCCATAAACCGATTGTGTATTCTCTAAAATTAATGAAGATGTAAAGTTACCACCATCATCCCCATAACCACCGGTTAAAGTGATATATTGTGTTTCAATCCCTACCTCATAGGTTGCACTTTCGCTGGTCCAATTCAAACCAACAAAGTTTACGTCCTGAATAGCAGTGCCGTTAGAATAGGAAAGTGAAACGGTCATTGCCTCATCTGCATCAGGGTAAAGAATAGCGCGGCACACAGCTCCATCCCCAGCTGTTAGGGGATCTCCAAGACTTATACCAGTAATAGCAATAGTACCATTCCCCTGATTTGAAATCTCAATGGACCAATTCGAAGTTCTTTCCGTGGGAATAACATTCATACTGCTAATTACATCTGGATAATCCACAATTTCAAAGTAAAACAGTCCAAGATCTGTTTCATTATTGATGTAAAAATCCAATGTATCCATTTGCCCTGTGAGTGAAGCACCATCATCCATCCACAATTCAACCCATTCGACCGGCGTTGCAGAGACTGTGTTGGTAGGCTGGGATTCAGTACCATCCGGGTAAATAGCTGTAACATGATAATAATAAGTAGTACTGTTAACTACACCTTCATCTAGATAGATTGTTGTATTGCCATCTACTTCCGCAATTTCTTCAAAATCGCTATCTTCATTATAAGATCGGTACACTTTGTAGGCATCAATTTCTACGGGACGAGTCTCATGTGTGATAGGATTATCAATATCCACCCTTACTTCATAAGGAATTCCACCGCCAAAACGTTGAATCACATCTTCCTTATCAGCAGTAACAACCCAGGCACCTGTTTCAGTCAAATTAAAATGAACGGTTTGTTCAACTGACCTTGCACTAAAATTAATCATGATATCGTCCACAGCCCAACCAGATGCCCAAGCCCCGTTATCATTGGAATGAAATGCAATGTAAAGATTTGGTGCACCACCGTATTCAGATAAATCTATAGATTCCATAACCCATTCTGATGTGGGATTCAATGAAGTAACTTCCGTGAAATTTGACCCATCAGTACTCACTTCGATATGAGCTGTTTGACTGAATGCACCATCATAATAAGATGCAAAATTCAAAATGATACTTTCTGCCCCGCTAACATTGATGGGCGGTGTAATCAAATAATCCACGGAACCATCATCATCAGCCATATCATCATTGGAGCACATATACCAGGTGTGGGAGGGGACGGTCCAGAATGCACTTGAACCATCCTGCGTAATGAACCAGCCCTGGGCAGAGTTGGTGGTCATCGTCCAACTTTCTGGAATTTCACCTTCTTCAAAATCTTCTTCAAAATCTTCAGGGATTGGCCCATAGGGAGCATCCCATGATAAAAGAACCTGTGCATCCATTCCATCTTGTGCTTCTAAATTATGTGGCTCTTCAATATAGCCTGGAGTAACTGTAACTGTTCCAGAATCTGCACCAGCAACCCAATATGTTCCGCCAATTTCATCTGTGACAATCGTATTCTCAAAATTCACGCCAACATTTGAATTGTAGGCGTTCGTATGAACAGTCATAGTCATATTCAATATTGCACCTTCACCTGGAGCAATATTACCATTGTTGCCGTCATACATAATAACACGAGTAATCCCATTGTCTAATTGGGTATAATCCACAGAAAATCCGCTTGAACGTTCTGTGGTAGTAAAACCAGATACATCAAGATAGTCGGGTGTATCATAAAGATCAAACTGGAGACCTCCGACAATCCCAGGATTATCTAAATTAATATCGAGAAAAACTTCTTCATCCACATCACCCGTGTCAGATGTTGCACTTATTGTAACAACATTTCCAATTGTAATTGATCCGCCCTCTGTACTGCTTTCTAATACGTTTCCATCCTCATCACTTACAGTCAATGAAAACATCTCCAAATCCAAAGATGCAGATAAAATAGCTGATCCATCAAAATGAAGATTTAAAACGACACCGTTACCACCTGCAGCAATACCCGTGGCATTATTTGAATAAAAAACAACGCGACCGGAGCCATCTCCAAAAACAGTATAATCTGCACTGAAATTTTCTTCATCAGATAGCGTTACATCTGAAAGTTGAACTAATGCAGGCACAGCAATTACGTCGAATTGGAACCCTCCGACGCCATCGTTGGGATTGCTCAGGTTCACTGGGACGATAATGTCCGCAGTATATCCATCTACCTCTACGTCACTCAGTGATACCGTAACATTTGGAAATGCAAATCCAACCAGTACCATTAAAAGGACTAATGGATTAAAAGTTCTTCGCAATAAGATCATATTGTCCTCCGACAATTTTGAAAATTTAAAAGGTGAAAAATAATAATTAGACAAATCTCCTTTAATATTCTCGAAGATAGAGCCAAATGTCTTTCATTAAAATAACGATTTTCTACCGATAATTCACTCATAATTTATTTTTTCAATGCTTGGGTAATATCGACATATAAATCTTCAACATGTTCAATACCAACCGATAAACGAATTAGGCACTCCGTGAGCCCTATTTCATTTTTGATTTCCACTGGCACGGATCCATGAGTCATGCCAAATGGAACACATACCAAACTTTCTACGCCACCAAGACTTTCTGCTAAAGTAAATAATTGAATTTTTGATAAAAAATAATCACGTGCTTCCACCGATCCCAACTCCATAGAAATGATGCTACCAAAGATGGGTACTCCGTCTGAATTAAGTTGCTGACACTTTGCCAATTCAAACTGAGGGTGAGATTCAAGACCGGGATACATGATTGATTCAATGGATGGATGAGATTCTAACCGATGTGCTAATGTCATGGCATTATCCGATTGTTTCTGAACACGAAGCCCCATGGTTTTTGTGCTACGAAGCAACATCCAACAATCAAATGGACTCGGCACAGCTCCACCAGATTTTTGGATAAAATAAAGTTGGTCTGCCAATTCTTTTTCATTTGTTATTAATACCCCACCTAGCAAATCACTATGCCCACCAATAGATTTTGTGGCACTGTGCATGACCAAATCTGCACCAAACGCTAAAGGGTTTTGTCCATAAGGACTCATAAAAGTGTTATCAACAGCCAACTTAACATTATGCGATTTGCATAACTGTGCAATTGCTTTTATATCACATAATTCCAATAACGGATTAGTTGGTGTTTCAAGAAAGATCCATTTTGTATTTGGCTTGATTACATTTTCAACTTGATCCAAAAACTTCGTATCTACAAACTCAAAATAAAAACCATGTTTGGATAAAACTTCAACCGCCATTCGGTAGGTACCACCATAAGTATTCCTACCAATAATAACATGATCTCCATGGGTCAAGGTTTGGAATAGAGCTGTTGTGGCGGCCATCCCACTGGCAAATGCAATTCCATAATTCCCACTTTCCAACGATGCAATATTTTCTTCATATCGCTGTCGAGTTGGATTGGCTGCACGTGAATAATCAAAACCACGGTTTTTGCCCACACCACTTTGCTGATATGTTGATGTAAAGTGAATCGGAGGCGACACAGCTCCAGTTTCTTCATCCGGTATATTTCCAACATGAATCGCTTTAGTTTCGAACCGTAATTTTTCCGACATTATGACACCTGAGTATATCCTCTATTTAAATAATTCTGGAGTTTTTTATATTTAATCTCAATTTGTTTTCCATCGGGACCTCGAACCGTTATCTTTTCATTCCGACCATGTTTTTCTCCAACTTGGACTGGTGTTCGAACCTGTTGGGGCTGGTTTCCTTTTTGCCCATCTGGCTGCCCTTGAAATCCCATGCCAGTTGTATCTTGATGAGATGTTTGGACATTTCTGACAGATCGTTCCTGAACACCCTGTGTTTGATCCATCCCTTGAAGTTGTGTCCTGAATAATCGTTGAACCGTAACAGAATTCATGTCTGTCATCATTTCCTGAAACATTTTGAATCCTTCTGATTTGTATTCTAAAAGTGGATTCTTCTGTCCATAAGCGCGAAGATTGATCCCTTCTCTCAACTGATCCATGGCATAAAGGTGATCTTTCCATTTATCATCGATAGTTCGCAGAATGACAAATCGTTCGAACCCACGTAACGCATCTTCCGGTAGCAAGGATTCCCTTGCTTTATAAATGGATCTTGCATCTTCTCCGATCCAATCTGCAATATCATTTGCAGTTAGATCTATATTCCCAGTTGACGTCTGGATCTGCTCTAAAGATGCATCTACTAAGATATGAGAAGCAAAAGATTGTTTCAAATGATCCCAATCCCACATGTCCGGTGTTCCCATAAAAGATTGGGCTTCGATTTCATCCATGATAAAATCATCCAAGATCTGCTCGGTTGTCTCGTACATATCTTCTCCAGATAAAGCCTGGTTACGAATATCATAAACTACCTGCCGTTGTTGATTCATCACATCATCATATTCAAGAAGATGTTTCCGAATACCAAAATTTCGAACCTCCACTTTTTTTTGCGCATTAGAAATGGCTCGTGTGACCATTTTCGCAGAAATGACCTCACCTTCTTCTATTCCCATTTTATCCATAATGGTAGCCACACGATCTGAACTGAATAGACGCATCAAATCATCTTCAAGTGATAAATAAAAACGGGATGAGCCCGGGTCACCTTGTCGACCACTTCGTCCTCGTAACTGCAAATCAATTCGACGCGATTCATGGCGTTCTGTTCCAATAATATGGAGCCCACCTAATTCCTTAATCCCTTCACCCAGTTTAATATCGGTTCCCCGGCCAGCCATATTGGTTGCAATCGTAACAGCGCCTCGTTGACCGGCACGAGCCACAATTTCGGCCTCATTTTGGTGCTGTTTTGCGTTCAAAACATTATGGGGTATATTATTCCGTTTTAGCATACGTGCCAATAATTCAGAAATTTCTACAGAAATTGTTCCAACTAAAACAGGTTGACCGCGATGATGACATTCAGAGATCTCGTCAATAGCCGCATTATATTTTTCCCGTTTTGTTTTATAAACCAGGTCTTCCCGATCATCCCGGATAATATCCCGATGAGTTGGTACCACTGTCACATCCAATCCATAGATGGACCCCAATTCTTCTGCTTCAGTTTCTGCAGTTCCTGTCATCCCTGCCAATTTATCATAAAGCCTGAAATAATTTTGGATGGTAATGGTGGCCAATGTTTGGGTTTCTCTTTCAATTCGGACATTTTCTTTTGCTTCCAAAGCCTGGTGAAGCCCATCGGAATAACGACGACCTGAAAGAACCCGGCCCGTGAATTCATCCACAATCATTACCTTCCCATCCTGTAGAACATATTCCACATCTTTTTCATACATAGTGAAAGCACGGAGCAATTGATTAAAATTATGGATAGTCCCGCTTCGTTGCGCGTGGAGTTGGTGGGCTTTCTCTTTTTCCTGTTCCTTTTCAATTGAAGAAAGGTCACCCATCTCATCAATCTCTAAAAGCATTTCACCCAAGTCCGGAATTATAAATGTTTCAGGATTATCTGGCGCCAGTAAATTTCGGCCCTTATCAGTCAAATCCATGACATGACTTTTTTCTTCAATAGCAAAATAAAGGTCTTCATCTACCTCATCCATTTTCTTATCACGGATATAAATGGATTCTATATCCTGAGCCAACTTTAACATGCCTGTTTCCTGGAATATCTTCATGACCTGCCGATGTTTTGGCATGCCTCGTTGGGCTTGGAGCAGTTTTAATCCGGCAGCATCCTCATCCTCATCTTTCAATAATTTTTTGGCTTCCTGGACAAGCTCGGAGACAAGAGCAGTTTGTTTTTTCACCAATTGTTGAACACCAGGTTTTAGAGTGGAAAACGTTTCATCTACAGGGGCATCCACAGCACCGGAAATGATCAAAGGTGTTCGGGCTTCATCAATAAGAACACTATCTACCTCATCAACAACTGCAAAAGCATGACCACGCTGAACCTTATCTTCTTTCTGAAGTGCCATGTTGTCACGAAGATAATCGAAACCAAATTCGTTATTTGTACCATAAGTAATATCCCGATCATACATTTCCCTACGTTGAACATTGTCCATTGAATTCAAAATAAATCCGACAGTAAGTCCCAATCGTTTATACACTTCTCCCATCCATTCTGCATCACGTTGAGCGAGATAATCATTCACAGTTATCACGTGAACACCTCTACCGGAAAGTGCATTCAAATATATGGGCATGGTGGAGACAAGTGTTTTTCCTTCACCGGTTTTCATTTCAGAAACTTTGCCGGAATGAAGCGTAATAGCGCCCAATAGCTGAACATCATATGGAACCATTTCCCAGAGTGTTTCTTGACCAGAGATACGCCAAGAAGACCCGCAAATTCTACGGCACGTTTCTTTCACGATGGCAAAAGCTTCTACCATGATAAAATCGAGGGCACCTTGCTCCGCTTTTAAGATCTCTGCTTCTCGCTCCTGTTGATCCATATCTGCATGGAGAGATTGAGCTTTCTCTAAACGCTGATTGATCACAAACTCTTTCAATTCTTGTGTTCGAGTGACCAGATCTTCATCTGTTTTGGAAGAGAATGTCTCATATAGTTGGTTTATCTTGTCCAAGGTAGGAAGGAGTTTTTTCATCTCCCGATCAGATTTTGTACCAAAAAATTTTGCTAGTATCATTTTAATTAATTCTTATTTTTTTGTTGAAATTCTTTATAAACCGCATCCAGAATCCCATTGATGAATCCTGAACTTTCTTCTGTGCTGTACACTTTGGAGATTTCCACCATTTCGCTGATGGAAACCTTGGGTGGAATATCATCCATGTAAAATATTTCGCAGATGCCCATTCTTAATAAAACCCGATCTATTTGTGCCACTCTGTCAAATTCCCAATTTTGGAGGTGACTTTTAATCATATCATTTGCCCAGTCCATATGATCTAATACACACTGAAAAAGAGATGAAATAAATTTGGAATTTTTTTTCTTTTCAGGATATAAAGCCATTATTCTGTTTAAAACAATAGTGGGTTCATCCTCAGAAAACTGTTGGGCATATAATGCTTGCAGTACACCTTCACGTGCGATCCTTCGTGGATGTATTTTTGAATTTATCATTGATTTATTTAGTTTACAGGCAGAACCCAACCGAATGGATCTTCAATTTCTTCACGCTGAATTCCCACAAGCATTTCCCTAATTTTCTTTGCTATTGGTCCCATTTGATTTTGATTTATCTCAGTAGTTTTCCCTTGGTAGGTTATTCTCCCAACTGGTGTAACAACCACAGCCGTTCCCGTACAAAAAACTTCTTCTGCGCTTAAAAGATCATCAACTGTGATTTCAGTTTCTTTCACGGTAATTCCTAAAATATCCGATGCAACCTGGCATACTGATTGTCGTGTGATTCCACCTAGGATTGATCCATTCAAAGCGGGTGTTTTTAATACTCCATCCTTGTAAATAAACACATTTGCAGACCCTAATTCTTCTACAAACTTTTCATCTTTTGCATCTAAATAAATATTTTCATCAAAACCTTCTGCCTTGGCCTCCATAAGAGGGAAAAGAGATGCAGAATAATTTCCAATTGCTTTTGCATTCCCAATCCCTTTTGGTGCCGCACGATGGTAATCAGTATTCACTTTTAAATTAAGCGGTTTAATGCCTTCTTTAAAATAAGGACCCACCGGTGAAACGATAACCATAAAAGTATATTCAGATGTTGGACTCACGCCAAGAATAGGCGCTGTGCCCCAAACAACCGGACGAATATAAAGGCTTCCCCGTCCATAGGGCGGAACATAATCTATATTATCTTTGACTGTTTTAATCACAGCGTCCACAAAAAAGTCTGGATCCATTTCTGGCATACAAATTCGTCGGGTTGAAAAAGCCATTCTTTTTCCATTCATATCAGCCCGAAAAAGCACCACATTCCCTTTCGATGAGCGAAATGCTTTAACCCCCTCAAAAACACCTTGTCCATAATTCAGGACACCTGCAAAAGGAGACAAAGAAATATCACTGTAAGGAATTAAATCACCGCCAGACCATTTCTCGCCTATGGCACAGGTGGAGCGAAACATACTTTTTGTTTCCGTAACGTTAAATCCCAAGGAGTCCCAATCAATATTTGGTTTTGTATCTAAACTCATTTTAATAAATCTCTGCCAATAACAAGTTGTTGGATTTCGGATGTGCCCTCATAGATCTGTGTAATTTTCGCATCCCTCATGAGTCGTTCCACACCATATTCCTGCATGTACCCATACCCACCATGAATTTGCACACATTCTGTTGCTGCTTTCATGGCTGTGGATGATGCATAAAGTTTTGCCATGGAACTTTCTCGATAATAATTTTTACCGTCGTCCTTTAATTTTGCTGCACGCCATACCAGCATTCGTGCAGCATCAATTTCTGTAGCCATATCGGCCAACTTATTCTGGATAGCACCAAATTCGCCGATGGTTTTTCCAAACTGTTTTCGTTCTTTTGCGTAGGATATACTTGCATCCAATGCAGCACGGGCTAATCCAAGTGCCTGTGCGGCAATTCCGATTCGTCCACCGCCCAATGCTTTCATAGCCACTTTGAATCCCTGACCTTCTTCACCAATCATATTTTCACCAGGAGTCCGACAATTCTCAAAATAGAGTTCACACGTGTCCGACGCACGAATTCCCAATTTGTTTTCTTTTTTTCCAGTAGATAACCCAGGTGTCCCTTTTTCAACAACAAATGCAGAAATTCCTTTATAACCAACACTTTTTTCTGTCATACAAAATAGAATGACAATATCCCCATTAATTCCATTTGTGACCCAATTTTTGGTTCCATTGATCACATAATGATTCCCTTCTTTTTTTGCAAACGTTCTCATGTTGCTGGCATCTGAACCTGATTCGGGTTCGCTTAAACTGTAGGCACCTAGTTTTTCACCTATTGCCAGTGGTTTTAAATACTTTTCTTTTTGATCTTCGGTACCATAATCCACAAAAAGTTGACAAACGAGAGAATTATTTACAGACATGACCGTAGATGTTGCAAGTTCAATAGCGGCGATCTCTTCCATAGCGATTACATAGGTTAATGTATCAAAACCTGCACCGCCCCATTCTTCCGGAACCATCATGCCCATAAAGCCTAATTCACCCATCATTTTAATTTGTTCAGTAGGAAATTCAGCTTTATCATCCCGTTCAATTACACCGGGTGCTAAATGTTCTTTTGCAAATTCCCGGGCAGTTTTTTGGATGAGTTCCTGTTCAGATGTTAGGGTGAAATCGATCATACTTTTTCCACGATCAAAGCGGATGCTTCTCCACCACCAATACAAAGAGTTGCTAATCCGTATTTTGTTTCGGTCCTGACCATACCATTCATCAAGGTTGTAAATATCCGTGCTCCGGAAGCACCGATGGGGTGCCCGATAGCCACAGCACCACCATAAATATTTACTTTAGCAGGATCAATTTTAAAATCATCAATAGTTGCCATAGTAACTACGGAAAATGCTTCATTGATTTCCCAAAGACCGATATCATTTGCTGATAGATTCGCTTTTTTTAATACCTTGCCAATGGCTTTCCCCGGTGCGGTAGTAAACCATTCCGGTTCGTGGGCGGCAGAAGCCTGAGCATTAATACGTGCAATCGGAGAGAGTCCCAATTCATTGGCTTTTTCTGCACTCATAATTAAAACAGCAGCGGCCCCATCGTTCAGTTTGGAAGCATTGGCTGCAGTGATGGCACCGTCCTTTTCAAAAGCTGGTCGTAGTGTAGAAATTTTATCAAATCTGGCCTTACCCGGTTCCTCATCTTCCAAAACTTTTATTGGGTTTCCATTTCTCTGAGGTATTTCAACGGAAACGATTTCTGAATCGAAAACACCTTCTGCCTGTGCTTTTTGGGCACGTTTGTAGGATATAACGGCAAATTCATCCTGGGCTTCACGCGTATAATTCCGATCTTTAGAAAGCATTTCGGCGCAATTGCCCATATGGGTATCATTGTAAGCATCCCAAAGGCCATCGTGAATCATACTATCAATCATTTTTCCATGACCAAGCCGTTGACCAGCACGAGCATTTTGCAGGAGATAGGGTGCATTGGACATACTTTCCATACCGCCAGCGATTACAACATCCGCATCACCGCCGCGAATAACTTGGTCAGCCATCATCACTGCTTTTAAGCCAGAACCGCACATTTTGTTGATGGTCAGCGCCTCTACCGAATTGGGTAATCCTGCTTGAATGCTTGCCTGCCTTGCCGGGGCTTGTCCGATTCCAGCTGATAAAACATTTCCCATGATGACTTCATTTATTTGGGATTTATCGATGCCAGTTTCTTCCACTACTGCTTTAATCGCAATTGCTCCAAGCTTTGGAGCCAATACGGATGATAAATTACCTTGAAATGCGCCGATGGGTGTCCGTTTCGCCGCAACAATAACTGATTGCCGTTGCATTGTATTCCTTTAAAATTCGTGTATATGAGAGTCTTTAAATTAAAAAATAATTCCAATCTTTTCCCTGAAAATAGATGGAAGTATTTTTAGATAGAAACCTTCCATTATTTTAATTATTTTATATTTTTCTCAATGGAAAAATTTTCGTCATAAGCTTGGATTATTTTCATTACAAGCGAATGCCGTACCACATCATTACAATCTAAAGTGACAAATCCAATACCTTCTACATTATTCAAGATATTTGAAACTTGGACCAATCCTGAATCGGTTCGTCGTTGGAGATCAATTTGTGTAATATCACCAGTTACAATCGCTCGGGAACCAATGCCAAGTCTGGTGAGAAACATTTTCATTTGCATCAAAGTGGCATTTTGCGCTTCATCTAGTATCATGTAGGCGCTATCCAATGTCCTGCCCCGCATATACGCTAGGGGAATAACTTCTATAGTCTTTTGTTCAAAAAGTTTTGTCAATTTATTTTCAGGAAGCATCCTTCGGAGTGAATCATATAAAGGGGCTAAATAAGGATCAACTTTTTCCTTCAAATCGCCGGGAAGAAACCCAAGGCTCTCTCCTGCTTCAACTGCTGGTCTACAAAGGATGATTCGATCCACCTCATGGTTTTCCAATGCCGCCACTGCAAGAGCCACAGCGAGAAACGTTTTTCCGGTACCTGCAGGACCTATGCTGAAAACCACATCATTTTTTCGAACTATTTTTACATAAGCTTCCTGACCCTTTGTTTTCGGTACTATTGCACCTTTTTTACCATAATGGATCACAATTCCCGGTACGCAGATTTCACCATTTGATTTTTCATTTTCCGAGGTAACAAGGGCAATAAGATTTTGTACATCTCTTACGGTAAGGCTACCTTTTCCTGTAAGGGTTTCCATCATTTCATGAAGAATTTGATGAATATGTTCAACATCAGGATTTTCTCCCCGAATCTTGATCGTTTCACCTCGGGCAATGATGGTTGCAGGAATTGCTGCTTCGATGAGTTTTATATGGGTATCAGCCACACCTAGCAATGCTATGGGCTCAAGCGTTTTTAGTTCAATGACCTTTTCCATATTCCAATGTAGGCTGTAATTTCATCCCTCGAAATTTAGGCTAAAGGACCCTTCATAACTTGAAACAAAAATACATCCTATTTCCTATTATATTTTTAGGATTCATTTTACTGGATTGTGCCGGCACCCAGCAAGATTCAATTGACAATACTCAAAATGTAGAATTTCTGATTGAGCAAGGAGAATTATTTTGGCAACAGAGATCAGACTCTTTAACCCTGAAAAAAGCTGAACATTTTATCAGTCTTGCCTGTCAACAGCGTCCTGATCAATTCGATATCGCTATTTTATATGCACAAATTCTGTACACCCGTGGATTATTTTTTGAAAAAGATGGTGAAACACAGAATAGTTTATTTTTACAGGCAAGCCAACTTTGTCAGGATGCAGTATTAAATCATCAGGATTTTTCTGTGATCTATAATAATGCTCAAGGTGACAGTACCTATAAAATGCTTACTGCATTTGCAGAGGTACCTATTTCTGTTGTTCCCGGTTTATTCTGGTGGGCCACAAATCTGGCACGGTATCTAAATACAAGACCAGTAATCGAACGATTAAACCATCGGGAAATATTAGAGGTTTTGATGCATCGAACCTTGTCATTGGAACCGGGATTTTATTATAGCGGCCCCTATCGGTTTTTTGGATCTCTTTATACCCGAATTCCTGGGATAGAATTATCCCAATCAGAAACCTATTTTAATCAGGCACTCTCTGCTAATCCGGATTACCTCGGCAATGCGGTTCATATGGCGGAATTCTATCACCAAAAAGCAGGAAATCGAGAGCAGTTCCATACAATGCTCACTGATGTAATAGATGCTGATTTTTCAGCCAACCCCGATGTTATAGCAGAAAACTTATTTTATCAGGATCGGGCCCGATGGCTCCTTTCTCAAGAGTCTTCTTTGTTTGAATAATATATCGCACATTTATGGAATGAAGATCGGAAATATTTTTTAAAAAAGATGGAAAATAGATTATTAATTCCCCGAGTATTTCGACAAACACAATTAACAAATGAGTGACTGAAACAATTTACTCCTGTGGTTGTTTTATGGTCTTGATGGCTCTAATTTCAATTAAACTTGATAAGGAACTCTCAAATGAATATACATTATGCTATTCATGAATTTATGGCTACCAACCTTATAACTTTCTCTCCTGATACGCCAATTGAAACAGCCATTGAGTCTTTTTTAACCCATAAAATATCCGGGGCACCTGTTGTAGATGTTAAGGGTAAGTTGGTAGGGATCCTTTCTGAGAAAGATTGTATGAAAACTCTCTTTGAGGCATCCTATTACAACAATCTTGGTGGATATGTGAAAGAATATATGTCCACAGAGGTCACTACCATTGACGTCAACGAGACCCTGTCCAATGTGGCAGACAGCTTCTTGAATTCCCGGTTCAGGAGATTCCCCATTTTGGAAGGGGATAAATTGGTGGGACAGATCAGCCGGCGGGATGTATTGCGCGCCATCCATCATCTTTCGAAAGAGGAACAATCATCATGAAGTATTTTTCACTTATATTAGCCACCACTCTTTTATTAGGTGGATCCGGAGATGCAATGGCAAAAGCATCCGCTGCAATGAAAGCTGGGATGTACAAGGAAGCTTTAGGCCATATTTCTGTTTCTCAAAAAAGTGATATGACCAATCCAGATATCTATCGCATGAAAGCTTTACTTCATGAAGCCTTGGATGAACCCAATCACGCGTTGATAGCATGGCAATATTGCTTAAAATATTCTAAAAATGAAATTTTAAGTAGTGAAGCCAAGGTGCACATCCAAAGCTTGAGCCAGGAATGATAAAACCATTTTTTTCTATTTCAATAATTTTCTTATTTGCTTCCTGCTGGAATGGCCCCGCTGTAAATGAGAGTTATGATTTTACCACTGTGAGTTATATTAAAATTATCCCAGTTAATGATCATGCCTATATTTCCGGCTCTGGTGAAATGGTTGAAACTAGTCTTTCCCATAGTTTCCTGAAGTATGGATTTAATGTAAATGAATTATCAAGTGATTTTCCCACAATAACCCTTGGACATGGAGGGAAAACCCTTGAACTCTCTTGCATTATTACGGAATTCACTGATTCAGAAATAATCATTGTTCCCTATCGATACGAAGACCATGGTTCAACCACCACAACTGTGAGCCAATCTGCTTCAGCCGATGCAGACGCAGATAATGCAAAAACAGCATCATCCACAACTACCAAAACTGATGGTGGCGCCATTTCTTCTGGGAGTAAAGTGAATTATACAAGTGCCAGAGTCGGGATTATGCTCAAAATGATTGATGCAGATTCCGAAGCATTGGTATGGTCCAATTCCTATTGGTACAGCAGTCTTGAACTCCACCGTGCCATGGAAATCTGTGTTAGGAATGGGGTGAATCAGATGAGGAAGTTGTTTCAATAATTATCTAAATTCCTTTATAAATTCATATCCACTCGATATGGAAATTCTGCTTTTATACTACCCTTATTTCATCTCCTTTTAAAACAAAACTTGTCAATGGATTCCAATATCTTCAGATGCGATTTACATAAAATACTTGAATGATAAATAAACAAAACAAACTCCGCCGGGACTTAGGCCCACTTTCTGGATATGCCACCATAATTGGAATTTTGGTGGGTGCAGGTATATTCAGGGTTACAGGTGAAGCCGGTGCGGTTGCCGGATCTTCTGTCCCTTTGGCCTACCTTCTTTTTGCACCTATTATTATTTGCACTGCCCTGACATATAGTGTATTTGTTTCCACGCCTCTTGGTAATCGTCCTGGGGGTGCCTACATTCATATTTCCAGAACCTTCAAAAATTATTATCTGGGGTTTATTGCCATGTGGATGAAACTCCTTGCCTTCATTGGTGCCATTGCTTTCATGTCTACAAGTTTTGGGGAATATTTGACTTATTTTTATCCCACCGCAGATCCAAAAGTATGGGCTTCGATCGCACTGATTTTTTTCTATGGTATAAATATGGTTGGAATAAAACATTATGGTCATATCCAAACTTTCATGTTGGGAATTTTAATCATCAGCATTCTGGTATTGGTCCTTCCTGGTTTATTCGCCGTCGATCTTTCCTATTATGATCCGATTTTACCCAAAGGAATTGGCGGACTCATGGAAGCTATGCCCATGTTGTTTTTCAGTTATGCAGGATTCGAGACTCTCTCCCAGATTGCAGGTGAAACGAAAGACCCCACCCGAACATTGCCCATGATCTTTATTCGCGGTGTTTTGATTTCGGTTGTGATCTTCGTGCTCATGTCATTTGTCGCTTTTGGTGTCCTTCCGGCAGAATCTCTGGCAACATCACAATCTGCCATGGCGGATGCTGCAGGGGTTTATTTACCAAAATGGGGATCGGGCATTGTCGCCATTGGCGCCATGAGTGCTTTCTTAACCAGTATCAATGGGTCCATCCTCGTACCTTCCAGAATGTTCTTTGTTTTCAGCGAAGATCGGCTTATGCCACCAATTTTATCGAAAATTCATCCCACCTGGCGGACACCTTATGTTAGTTTAATCATTAGCGCTGTGATTTGTATTGCACTCATCTGGTCAAAATCTGCAATCTTCCTGTTGAATACAGGATTAGTTGGAATTTTTATTATTTATTTGATCCAGGGTATCGCATTAATTAGCCTTCCCTATGTAAACCCATCATTGTATGAATCTGCTAAATTCAAGCCACCTATCCCTGCCCTTTGGCTCATGGGTGGAATTGTTATACTCACCATGGGATATTTTACATTCATAACTCTGCCAAATGTATTTCTTTGGGTCTTGATTGGAGGGCTTATTGGAACTGGGATCTATTGGATGGGGAAATCTCTAGGGAAAAAAGAAGGATTCGATTATGAAGCAAGGATGAATCAAGACCTTATTGAGGAAATAGAATAATAATGACTTTCATAAAAACAATTGATATTGATCAAGCTGAGGGGATTGTCAAAAATGAATACGACAAAGGGATTCGGCGATCAGGACGTGTTTTTAATATTTTAAAGATTATGAGCCAAAGTCCATCTGCATTGAAAGAAGCCATGCGGCTGTATCTCGCAATCATGTTTGGCGAATCGAAACTGTCCCGGGCACAGCGAGAAATGATTGCCACAGTCGTTTCCCAAGTGAATCATTGCAAATACTGAATTGAAGCCCACGGGAATGACTTCCGGGATGAAGTCGGTAATAAGGAATTAGCTGAGCAATTAAAGAAAGATTGGAAAAAGGCAGATCTAACTGCGAAAGATAAAGCACTTTGTGCCTGGGCAGAAAAATTGACCCTGTCGCCAGGCGATATGCAAAAATTAGATATTGATGCCCTTACGGGAATTGGATTTTCTGAAGATGCAATTAGCGATGCAGCTCAGGTTGTTTCCTATTTTAATTATATCAACCGGATAGCAGAAGGATTAGGCGTTGACCTTGAAAATGAAATGAAATAATGTCTGGTTCTAAAATTCAAACTGCTGAAATTGTTCTCCCCTCTGGAAATTTAAATGAAACCGTATCATTTTTTTCGGACAAAGTGGGATTTCAATTGGAATCAATTTATCCGGCGGATGATCCTACTGAAGCTATAATGTATGGATTTGGATTAAGAATCCATTTCAAAAAAGATGATTCAATTCATCCTGGAACCATTTCTATTGCCGGAGCCAAATCCAATAATCTAACAGCACCAAATGGAACTTTAATTCAGTTTCATGAACCAAATGGTTCCTATATCCTTCCAGAAGGAAATCAATCCATCCAATATTCAAGATTGATGGAAGGACAATGGAAGATCGGCCGGGCCGGAATGGAATATCGAGACCTCATCCCGGATCGATACGGCGGACGATTTATTGCATCTCACATAAGAATTCTAAAAGCAGGGCCTGTATCAGATTATGTCCATTTTCATAAAATCCGGTTTCAAATGATCTTTTGTAATAAAGGCTGGGCAAAATTGGTTTATGAAGACCAAGGCAGTCCATTTATTTTTCAAGCGGGTGACTGCGTGTTGCAACCACCTGAAATCCGACATCAGGTACTTGAAAATTCGGATGGGTTTGAAGTAGTGGAGATAAGCTCACCAGCAAGTCACATGACCTGTACCGATCCAAAGTCGAATCTCCCCACTGGTGAAACAAAACCTGATCGAAATTATAATGGACAAAATTTTATCCATCATATTGCGAAAAAGGCAAAATGGCGTCCGTGCCGATATCCCGGATTTGAAAAACAGGATTTTGGATTTTATCCTGCTACGAATGGATTAGCCCGTGTTTCAGTAGTGAGATCATTAGAACAAAGTAAATCAACTTTAGAAACTCAAAATGGAGAATTCCATTTTATTTTTCTTATAAACGGAAAATTGAACATACAAATTGATCAAAAAAATACTTTTTCACTAAATACAGGTGACTCAATTACAATTCCCGGTGGTATGGATTATTCAATGATTGAATGCCCAATAGGCTCAAAGTTTTTGGAAATACTATTTTTGAGAAATGTTACTTAAAAACAAATAATAAAATCCTAATAACAATATTCATACATTTTTTAAACCCCTAAACTTCATTTTGGATAGAGAGATTATTGGTATGCACTTTATTTTTGGGTTTAATACTTTTAATTCTTTCTTTCTTTTTATTAAAATTGATAATGAATCAAGCCAAAATCCCATTTAAATCCGCTCTCACTCCCATTATATTCCTCATTGTATTGGTGCTATATGGATTAATTCTTCGCCCTCAATTTCTGGGACAAGATGCGTTGCCTCTGGAGATTACTTTTATTCTTGCAGCAATCATTACTATTATTCAATTGGTATGGATGGGTCATTCATGGATAGAGATACAGAAATCTATCGTGAAAAAACTAGCCAGCGCTATGCCTGCATGGTTCATCATTTTTTCAATCGGTATCCTTATTTCCAGTTGGATTGTTTCCGGCACCATTCCCATGCTGGTCTATTACGGAATTAAAATTATCCATCCGTCTTATATTTATTTCTTTGCATTCATTGTGCCTATTATTTTTTCCACTATGACAGGCACTTCCTGGGGATCGGTCGGGACTGTAGGAATCGTGATTGTGGGTATTGCAACTGTATTGGGTGCAAACCTTGGCATCACGGTAGGTGCTATTGTCGGTGGTGCATTTTTTGGCGATAAAATGTCCCCCCTATCTGATACAACCAATATTGCTGCCATGGCCACCGGAGTGGATTTATATGATCATATTCATTCCATGACTTATACCACCTTCCCTTCAGCTCTAATTGCTGCCATCATTTATGTCGTGCTTGGGTTCATCTATCCACCTCTTTCTCAAAATCTGGAGACACTCTCAACATTGGCATTTTTAAACGGTCTTCAATCCATTTTTACATTTAATATATTATTGGTGATTCCGCCGTTGGTGGTATTGATTGGCTCTTTGAAAAGAATGCCCACTTTACCAGTGATGTTTATATCCATTGGTAGCGCTTCCTTTTTGGCATTGGCCATCCAACCGTTTTCTCTGGAACAAATTATAGCGTCTCTCCATAAAGGGTTTCATACCGACATGGCGCCCTGGGCCACATCGCTCCCTTTGGAAGTGATGGAACTGGTTAACCGTGGTGGATTGTATTATTTAGCTGAAGCGGTGATCACCGCCATGATTATTTTTATTTTTATTGGTGCTATGGATCACATTAATGCGATGCCGATAGTAATTGACAAAGTATTTAGATTTGCTCAATCAAGATCTGCTACCATCCTTTCCACATTGGTGGCTACTGCTTTTACCAATGCCATGACATCTAACCAATATGCTACCACGTTTATCGTGGGCGATGCGTTTAAAACAAAATTTGATCAACTCAAAATTCACCGGAAAGTTCTATCCAGATCGCTTGAAGATACGGGAACTATGCTTGAAAGTATTGTGCCCTGGACGCCCACTGCCCTATTTATTGTTATGACTTTGGGCGTGCCTGTTTCAGAATATTGGCATTGGCAATTTTTATCGCTAATCAATTTCATGATCGCTCCGGCTTTGGCTATAACTGGGATTGGATGCTTTTATAATGAAAAGAATTCATTATGAGAATGGAAACAGAAGACTGTTTCGCAAAAGCCAATTGAATAAATTATTTTTTAGATTTTTTGATTTGAATCCCCAACTCATCCAACTGGTTGGCGCTCACATTGTTTGGACTTTCATCCATGAGAGATGTCGCTGATGTAGTTTTGGGAAAAGCGATTACATCACGGATATTTTCAGTTCCAGCTAAGAGCATAACTAACCGATCAAACCCAAAAGCAATGCCACCGTGGGGTGGTGCACCATAGGTCAAGGCTTCCACTAAGAATCCAAATTTTTCAACCGCTTCTTCACGGCTCAATCCTAATAAAGAGAATACTTTTTCTTGAACTTTTGGTGAATGAATTCGAATGGAGCCACCGGCAATCTCATATCCATTTAAGGTTAAATCATAGCCACGGCTCAAAGTGTTGGATGGATCCGAATCTAACATTTCAATATCTGATTCTCTCGGTGCTGTAAACGGATGATGCATGGCAATAAAACGATCAGCTTCTTTATCATATTCAAACATAGGGAATTCTGTAACCCAAACCGGTTTAAAATCATCTTTGTTTGTTAAGGCTTCACGCTTCGCTATTTCCACGCGAAGATGACCTAATGCATTAAGAACAATCGATGAATCATCACCAATCATGAATAATATATCTCCATCATTCCCACTCAATTTTTCAAACATGGCCTTCTGAAGATTTTCGGAGAAAAATTTGGAAATTCCGCCTATGAATGTGCCCTTTTCCCATTTCATCCATGCCAAGCCTTTCGCCTTATATTTTTTGACAAAATCTGTTAACTCATCAATATTTTTTCTGGAATATTTGGCACCACCTTTTATAATGATTCCTTTCACTTTTTCAGCTGATTTGAATACATTGAAATCAGAAGCATCGGTGAAATCTTTCACATCCTGGAGCTGCATCCCATAACGAAGATCCGGTTTGTCAGAGCCATAAGTTTCCATGGCGTCCGCATAAGTTAGCCTTGGGAAAGGATCCGGTAGATCAATACCACGTATTGATTTAAATACATGGCGAGTCAACCCTTCCATGTGAACAAAAATATCTTCCTCATCAATGAATGACATTTCAATATCTATCTGGGTGAATTCAGGCTGGCGGTCAGCACGAAGGTCTTCATCCCGGAAACATTTTACTATTTGGAAATACCTGTCATAGTTGGCAATCATTAGTATCTGTTTATAGATCTGAGGGGACTGGGGCAATGCATAAAATTTTCCTTGATGAATCCGACTGGGGACCAAATAATCCCGAGCGCCTTCCGGTGTGGATTTCATCAAAACCGGTGTTTCAATTTCTACAAATTCCAGTCCTGATAAATAACTACGGACGGCTTGGTAGGTTTCATGGCGGATAAGTATATTTTTCTGGAGTTCTTCCATTCTGAGTTCAAGATAGCGATATTTCAATCGAAGGTTTTCCTCAGCATTATCTCTATCTGACAGTACGAATGGAAGCGGGGCTGCTTCATTTAGCATAATATAGTCTGTCACAGCTACTTCAATTTCACCCGTTACCATATTCGGGTTCACGGCGGATTCTGATCGGTCTCTCACCGCTCCCTGGATAGACAAGACATCTTCCATGGATAATTTTTTCACTGCTTCAAAATCGCCGGAAAATGAATCAGCGTCAAAAACGATCTGTGTTTTGCCGTAGCGATCACGGAGATCTACAAAAACCACCTGTCCATGAAGCCGAACTGAATTGACCCAACCGTTTAGATTAATTGTTACACCAACATTGGTTTTCCGAAGTTGTCCGCAAGTGTGAGACCTTTTATACATATCTGAATTTATTAGATTTTTTCATATTTAGTTCATAAACAAAAAACTCGAAACAATAACCGTTTCGAGCTTCTGATTTCATTTTTCAAATTTAAAAAAAGAATTATCTTTTGGAAACCCGTAAGCGGTTAATGGCCCGCATTAAAGATGCTTCAATTCGAACTTCATCCATTTTAGAATCTTTCTCAGATTTGCGTCGCGTAGCCCGTTCTAAAGATTTTTCTGCACGATCCGCATCAATTTCAGATACCGTCTCCACCGATTCAACCAAGAGTTTCACCTTATCTTTCATGATCTCTGCAAATCCACCACTTGTGGCCAAGAATTCATCTTTACCTTCTCGCGTAACTTTGATTTCCCCAACAGTCAAGGCAATGATACCTTCGCGATGATTTGCCATAACCCCAAATGAACCATCTAATCCGGAACAGCGTACATAACTCACTTGTCCTTGATCAAGTTCACGAATCGGCGTTACAATTTCAAGTTGGAATTCACTCATTAGGCAGCAGATTTCTTATGCTTTTCAAAAGCTTCATCTAAAGTACCAACATAGGCGAATGTATTTTCCGGTAATTCATCAGCATCACCATTCAGGATTGCTTCGAAACCTGAAACTGTATCTTCTAGACTCACATATCGACCGGGTGTTCCAGTGAATTGTTCCGCCACAAAGAAAGGTTGGGACATAAATTTTTGGATCTTACGTGCTCGTGAAACTATGGTCTTATCATCATCGGATAATTCGTCCATACCAAGAATAGCGATAATGTCTTGCAGGTCTTTGTACTGCTGGAGCACGGACTGTACATGACGTGCCACACCATAATGACGCTCGCCAATAATTCGTGGATCGAGAATTCTTGATGTTGAAGCTAGCGGATCCACAGCAGGATAAATTCCCAATTCTGCAATTTTACGTTCAAGAACCGAAGTGGCATCCAAGTGGGCAAATGCTGTTGCCGGTGCCGGATCTGTCAAGTCATCTGCCGGCACATAAACAGCCTGAACTGATGTAATTGAACCTTTTTTTGTTGAAGTGATTCGCTCCTGTAAATCTCCCATTTCGGTAGACAATGTTGGCTGATATCCCACTGCAGATGGCATACGACCTAACAATGCAGACACTTCGGAACCAGCCTGTGTGAAACGGAAAATATTATCAATAAATAAGAGAACATCACGGCCTTCTTCGTCTCGGAAATATTCTGCCATTGCTAAACCACTCAATCCTACACGAAGACGTGCTCCTGGCGGTTCATTCATTTGGCCAAAAACCATGGTTGTTTTATCAATTACACCGGATTCGGTCATTTCGTTGTAAAGGTCGTTCCCTTCCCGAGTTCGCTCACCTACACCGGCGAATACGGAAAAGCCACCATGTTCGGTAGCGATATTCCGGATCAATTCCTGGATCAACACTGTTTTACCGACACCGGCGCCACCGAATAATCCAGTTTTACCGCCTTTTGTATAAGGCTCCATAAGATCCACAACTTTGATCCCTGTTACAAGTGGTTCCGTTGATGTTGCAAGATCTTCGTGCTTCGGAGCTGATCGGTGAATTGGATATTTTTTTTCTGTGACACATTCACCTTTTTGGTCAATTGTATTTCCCAGAACGTCAAATAAACGACCTAATGTATTTTGGCCTACAGGTACTGAAATGGGCAATCCCGTATCTTCAGTAACATGACCGCGAACCAGTCCGTCTGTGGAATCCATGGCCACTGTACGAACAACGCCGTCCCCGAGATGCTGAGCAACTTCCAGAACCAAGGTTCCTTCTTCTCCGCGATCCACATTTAATGCATTATAAATATCCGGGAGATGGCCGTCTTCAAAAACGACGTCAACCACCGCACCCATTACTTGTGAGATTTTTCCATTCATTGACATAAAATGGTATCCTTTTAAGGTTAAGCTAAAGCTTCCGCACCACTAACAATCTCAAGCATTTCTGTCGTGATAGCAGCTTGGCGGGCTTTATTGAATTCTAATGTTAAGTCCTTGATCATATCCTGAGCATTTGTGGTAGCATTTTCCATGGACAACATCCGAGCTGCCTGCTCACTGGCATATGATTCAAGTAAATATTTCCACATCTGAACATTCAGATGTCGTGGAATCAATGATGATACCAACTCTTCTTTGGATGGCTCATATAAGCGATCGTGTGTCACACCATTTTTTTCTTCATAGACAAGGGGAAGTAGTACTTCAGATTTAACTTGTTGCTGCCCTACATTAATGAAGTAATTGTACACCACATGAATCTCATCCACCTTACCACTGGTGAAATGCTCAATAATACTGCGGCCGATAGTTATGGCACTATTAAATTTCATATCAGCCCAGAAATCAACATGACTTGTAATAATATTGTATTCGCGACGCTTGAAATGGTCACGGCCCTTTTTCCCAATACAGAATAGATCCACTTTTTCTTTGCCAAAAGAATCAATTTCTTTTTGTGCAACTTTTAGCAAGTTGGTATTAAAAGCTCCAGCCAATCCACGATCCGCAGAAACAACCACATAAGCTTTTCGCTTTACATCCCGAACGTCAAGTAATGGAAGCGCATCCCGATCGATATCTGGTAACAAATGCTGGATTACCTCTGCCAATGAATTACTATAGGGGCGGGATTCTTCCATTCGTTCCTGAGCACGGCGCATCTTGGCAGCCGCCACCATTTTCATGGCTTTGGTCACCTTTTGTATGCTTTTGACCGATTTTATTCGATCTCGAATGTCTTTAAGGTTAGCCATAAATTATTCGGCGTTGAATCCTGCTTTGTAGTCTACAATTGCTTTTTCAAGCGTACCTACATTTTCATCGGTAATCTTACCCTCCTTCACAATTGAAGCAAGTGAATCTGCTGCATTAGCATCCAAGTATTCCAACAATCCTGTTTCAAAGTCTAAAACTTTTTCCGCTGGAATGTCATCCAAGTGTCCTTTGGAAGCAGCAAAAATAATAGCCACCTGTTTTTCAACATTCATAGGGACATATTGATTCTGTTTTAAGATTTCAACCATCCGCTCACCCCGGGTCAATTGAGCCAAGGTTGCTTTATCCAAATCAGATCCGAATTTTGCAAATGCTTCCAATTCACGGTATTGTGCCAAATCTAGACGGAGCGTACCCGCAACAGATTTCATCGCTTTGATCTGTGCATTTCCCCCTACACGTGAAACAGAAAGGCCCACATCAATAGCCGGGCGAATTCCGGAATTGAATAAGTTTGTTTCCAAATAGATCTGTCCATCCGTAATAGAGATTACATTAGTGGGAATATAAGCAGAAACGTCACCTTCTTGAGTTTCAATGATAGGTAATGCTGTCAGGGATCCACCACCCAAATCATCCGATAATTTGGATGCGCGTTCTAGCAAACGACTGTGGAGATAAAAAACGTCACCCGGAAATGCTTCACGTCCCGGTGGCCGTCGAAGAACCAAAGACATCTGGCGATAGGCAACAGCCTGTTTTGAAAGATCATCATATATGATCAAGGCGTGTTTACCATTGTCGCGAAAATATTCGCCCATCGCTGCACCAGAATAAGGAGCAATGTATTGTGTCGGTGCCGGATCAGATGCATTTGCTGCCACAACGGTTGTGTACTCCATGGCACCATTTGCTTCCAACTCTTGAACGAGGGCAGCAACGGTTGATGCTTTTTGTCCAATCGCTACATAAATACAGTAAACGGGTTTTTCTGTTTTATGGGTGTAAGCTTGGTTGATGATGGCATCAATGGCAACAGCCGTTTTTCCCGTTTGACGGTCGCCAATAATCAGCTCACGCTGGCCGCGACCAATGGGGATCATACTATCCACAGCTTTGATACCAGTTTGCAAGGGTTCAGTCACAGGTTGACGAGCCATAACACCCAACGCTTTCCGTTCAATAGGAAGTGAATGGGGAGTATCAATCGGACCTTTACCATCAATGGGCTGCCCCAAGGGATTAACCACGCGACCAAGCATAGATGGCCCAACAGGGACCTCCACCACTCGGCCGGTCCGTTTTGCTAAATCACCTTCTTTCACCAATCGCGTTTCGCCAAAAAGCACGAGACCCACATTGTCTTCTTCAAGATTCAATGCCATCCCGAACACGCTATTTGGCAACTCTACCAATTCCGAACTCATTACATTTTCAAGACCGGAGACACGAGCAACACCGTCACCCACTTCAATCACTTCTCCGACCTCAGCTACATCAACCGAACCATCGAATTTCTCGATCTGTTCGCGAAGTAGGCGGGTTAATTGATCAGTTTGTATATCCATAATTTCCTAATTATTTTACTATGTCAGCAGTTCCGCTCGGAGCGTCTGCAATTGATTCCAGACAGTTGCGTCCAAGAATGTATTTTCGATTCTAAGTCTGATCCCGCCAATTAAAGAAGCATCCACATCTAAAGACAGATCAGTCTCTTTTCCAAGTATTTGATCCAGCGATGATTTCAAGGAAGATTTTTCATCTTCACTGATAGCACTAGCCACAGTACCTTTCACGGAAATGATATTTTTTCCTTCTTTATATAGACGGTTAAACAGGTTCGTTACATCCTGCAAAATAGCGGAAGACTGCCTCCCTTCTATATATGAGAGCAGTTCACCTACCAATGGATGACCTGAATCACCCATCACGTTATTCAAAATGGTGGTTTTATCCTCGCCAGAAATTCGTTTTGATTGAATAAACACACGAAATTGGGAATCTGTTTTCACCAAGATGTTCAATGTGTTTAATCCACGATGAACTGAATCCAATATATTATTATGTTCTGAGACCGAATAAAGTGCATTGGCAAGACGTTTTGTGGTTTGTTTACGCGTCATTATCCTTTTAGATGCTTAATGGAGTCTTCAATTAAAGCTTGATTATCTTCTTTGGACAGATTCTTTTTAATGACCTTTTCAGCCACCATCATAGTCAAACTCACCACTTCCTGGCGAATTTCATGAATGGCTTTATCTTTTTCAACATTGATCTGTTTTTGGGCGTCTTCACGAATTTTATTCGCATCTTCACCCGCCTGAACCATAACATCAGCCTTGATCTTTTCAGCTGCTGATTTCGCTTCTACACGAATAGTTTGAGCTTCAGATCGGGCTTTAGCCATAATCTCTTCAGATTCAGCGTTGAGCCGTTCTAATTCTGTTTTGGCTTTTTCAGCATCTTCCAAGGAAGATTTGATAGTGTTTTCCCTGGATTCCAATGCAGTAAGCAGGGGTTTCCAGGCAAACTTTGCCAAAACATAGAACAGGATCAAAAAGGTCAGGATCGTCCAAATGAACAGACCCGGATCTAATTGGACTAACGGGTTCGGAGTACTCGCGCTCCCATGAGCCTCTGTGGACTCATGGAGATCATCGCCTCCGGGAATTCCCCAAATTTGATCCATAATTATTTACGGTTATTGATTAAAGAATTAGCATTAAAAAAATGAACACTTCTGCGAGAATTGCAACACCTTCAAGAAGAAAGAGTGGCAAGTTCACGGCACCAGTGATCTTATCAGCGGCTTCGGGCTGACGGGCGATACCTTCTGCTGCTGCTGCTGCAAAACGGCCAATCCCAAGTCCTGCTCCAATGACTGTGAGCCCTAATCCTATAGGTACAAATACAGTTGCTTCCATTGTTTATATCCTTTTTTTATTAATGATGAACATTAATTGCCATCCCAACAAATACAGATGTAAGTAAGGTAAATACATATGCCTGTACAAGAACGACAATAATTTCGAGTGCTGAAATAGCGACAGAAATAGGGATGGCGACAAATGCCACACCAACTCCTGCTATTGTACTATGAAACATTTCGCCAAAAATGGCCATGAGAGATAAAAGTGCCAACAGTGCAATGTGTCCACCTGTCATGTTGGCTGCCAAACGCATGGTTAGGGCAAATGGCTTTACAAAAAGGCCCATTAATTCAATAGGGATCAGAATTATATATACGGGCCATGCCAATCCGTGTGGCGCCAAATTTTTCCAATGATTAATAAAACCATGAGCCATCGTTCCCGCTACCATGATTGAAAAAAAGGTGATTGTTGCCAGTCCGGCTGTTACATTGAAGTTTCCTGTGGCTGTCACACCACCATGAAGAATATTATTGATCATATTGTGGGAGTCTGACGCTGGCACATCTAATACAAAACGGTTAAATGCACCTAAAACATCAAAAATGGGAATCATACCAATCCCATTTGCAAATAAAATGAAAAAGAAAAATGTCAGAATAAGCGGAGTCCAAGTCATGACCCATTTTGGTCCTACATTTGGCTTAACAATGGAATCTCGAATGAATTGAACAATGGCTTCAATACCATTCATCCATCCTGATGGTGCAGCCTTGTTACTAGATAAAAATTTTCTAACAGGAATAATAACAGCAATCCCAACTAATAAAGCTACAATCCATAACATTAATACATGTTTTGTAACTGAGAAATCTATCCCGAAGAGTGGTGGAATATGATAAAGGGGGTGCGATATATCAGAATTGGAAACATGGTGGATAATGTTTGGTCCAACCTGTTCCATCACACTTTGGGAGGCGTGCCCAGTTTCAACTGCACTCATACTGCTATTGATTCAATTCGGTTTATATTTAGTTTACTTCGAAATGTCTTTTACAATGACTGCTTCCAGTGCATGTAGCCCTAGAAAAAAGCCCGCAAAACTACACATGAATGAGACAGGCTCAAAAGAATATAGTTTAAAAATAATGAGAATTGTTACACCATAATAAACCATCTTGATCACAAATCCCGTTGCGATGGTTTTTGTGACAAGTTGAGCATCTTTTTTTGAAGCACCCAATACAAAATACATAGTTGTTACCCCAGCCAACGTGGGGAGTATCCATCCTAAAAACAATTCAATTTGATATTCTGGATAAAAACCCACCGCCAATCCAAGAATCCCTACAGAAGCCATTACGCCATAAAAAAACAATTTCAACGTTTACGTATCCAAATCGTTTTTGCTAAGTGATAAAAACCGCTAATCAATCCAATACCCAATCCCACTAAAATACCAATTGGTTTTGTTCCTCTTGATGAATCGATATACCAGCCCAATAATGTAAAAATGAGAACAGAAGCCACAAGTGTATAAGATGCAGATGCGGCTGGTCCAGATTCTTTTACAATATTCTGAAAATATTCAAGTGACCGCCCCAGATCAAAACCAGATCGACCTTTAGGATCGGTCATTACTATGAGTTGGTATTTTCTGAATCACGTCCCACTATGTCGCACTTCCCTTCAAACTGGGCGCCATCTTCAATGAGTAATTTCCTATAAATAATATCCCCCTTCAGGATACATTTTTTCCCAAGAATTACCTGACCGTCAGCTGCAATATTACCAACAACAGTTCCACCAACTCGAATATGGCTTCCTGATATGTTACCCTGAACCAAAGCGTTTTGTGCAATACGAACAGGGCCATCTGTTACAACATCCCCATGAACCTGACCATAAATAATAATCCCTTCCTGGAGTTTCACCGGTCCATCAATCCTAGCATCAGCACCAATCATAGTATGAACATTTTGAAAATTGATCTTACTCATGGAGAGAAGTTAAATCTGTTGCACGGTATTCTGGGAAATAGATCAATGGGTCCATAGCAACGAATTCCTGCCAGACTTCAAAATGTAAATGCGGACCAGAAGACACACCCGTATTTCCAACAAGACCGATTACTTCACCGCGAGTGACAGGATCCAACTGTTTTTTAAAATTCTGCTGATTGTGGCCATAGTGCGTAAAATAATCATCACCATGATATAAAATGAGCATATTTCCAAATTCATAATTCCAGCCTGAATAAACAACAACACCGGATGCCGCGGCTAAAATAGGCTCCCCTTCCTTGGCTACAATATCTATTCCATGATGTGTCTCTGAGATAAATAACCCAGGCTTCCCCGATCGTTGTGTTACAAACCCCTGGATAGGCGCAATAGATGGAATATTCTCAATAAATGAAACCAAATTTCCACCAGTAGAGACGGCATTTGTAATGGAATCGAACACGACAGGACGGTCATCAAAATCTAATTTTGACCCAAGCGAATGACGAATTAATTTATCCATCTGTTTCATCCGTTCAAGATCCCGCGTGAGTTCCAATACTTTGAGCCGTTCTGTAGCAAACTGGTCATGCCGATCCTTGATCTCTGTATAATCTGCCATTTTCGGAACGTAATAGAATAGAACACCAAATACACACGTTAAAAGGACTATCACAGAAAAGAATACCGTCTGAATAGCTGTTTTAGATAAATGATAAGACTTGGAGCTGGACTCATCGTCCGGGATAAACATGATAGTGTATTTTTCCGGTTTCATGGGAAGGTCAGGATATAGAATTGATCAGGTCAAGAATACGTTCAAGGTCATCATCAGAAAAATATGAGATTTCAATAGCACCACCTTTTTTTCCTGGTTTCAGTGCCACTTTTGTACCAAAAACTTCTATCAATTGATTTTCAAGTACCTGAATTTGATGAGACTTTTTGGAGAAAATAATCTTCTTCTTTTTTGGTGGTTTAGTTGATGCCTTCACTAAAGCTTCTGCACCTCGAACACTCAGATCCTTATTCAAGATCGCCTTCCATATCTTATTCATAGCCGGCCCGGTTTTTGCCTGAAGAATGGCTCGGGCATGTCCCGCAGAAATATTACCTTTTCTTAAACTTTTTCTAATGTCCGGCGGTAATTTCAATAATCGAAGTGAATTAGAAACAGTGACTCGCTTCTTCCCAACGGCTTTTGCGATAGCTACGTGAGACATTTCAAATTTGGAATTCAATACAGCAAATGCTTCCGATTCTTCCAACGAATTCAGGTCTTCCCGCTGAATATTTTCAATCAATGCCATTTCCATCATTTCAGCATCATCTTTAACGGTAATCACATATGCAGGGATGGTCCTTTTTCTGCATTTTTTTGATGCGCGCCAGCGACGCTCACCAGCAACTAATTCATAACTATCTTCAGTATCCCGAACTGTAACGGGAGTTAATACACCTTTTTCCTTGATTGATGCAGCTAATTCTTCCAGGGCTGATTCATCAAAGTCCCTGCGGGGCTGGTTTGGGTTCGGACGAATTTCTTTTAATGGAATTTCCGTCACACCCGGTTTTGTAGCGGCTGGAGCTTTACCAGGTTTTTTCTTCTGTTCCGCTTCCGGGCGAATCAGGGCTTCCAAGCCTTTTCCTAATCTATTAACTGACACGTTGGAGTATTTCCTCTGTCAAACTCATATAATTTCTGGCACCGGTTGAATTAGCATCATACAAAAGGGCTGGTTTTCCAAAACTCGGTGCTTCACTTAATCGGACGTTACGATGAATGAATGTTTTAAACAATTTATCCTTAAAAAAACCATTTACTTCTTTCACCACCTGTTTGGATAAGTTCAATCGGCTATCATACATGGTCATTAAGATACCAGCGATCTCCAATTTTTTATTTAAATGACGTTGTACCAACCGAACTGTATTCAACAATTGGCCCAACCCTTCCAAGGCAAAATATTCGCATTGAATTGGGATTACCAGTGCATCGGATGCAGTAAGCGCATTGATCGTAAGTAGACCCAATGATGGCGGACAATCAATAATAATGATTTCATAACTTTTCTTAATATTTTTCAGCACTTTCTTGAGCTGGTATTCCCGAGCCATGATGCTTACAAGTTCAATCTCTGCCCCTACAAGGTCGTTAGTTGAAGACACAATATCCAAATGTGAAAAAGATGTTTTGGTAATGGCATCTTTGATTCCATCACCTTTTATTAGGACATCATAAATTGACCCATTTGTCTTTTCGAAAAGATCCGACAATCCTGTGGTTGCATTAGATTGGGGATCTAAATCTATGAGAAGTGTACGAACCTCTGAAACTGCCATACTCAATGCGACATTGACTGCGGATGTGGTCTTTCCCACACCTCCTTTTTGATTTGTGAATGCTAATACGGTAGCCATAATAAATATGAAAAATTCGGGCAAGCAATTTAGGGTTGGATTCAGATTCGTTTGAGTGGTTTTTAGCCAAAAAGTGCGACAATGTTCACTCATTTTTAAAAATACATTTCGAGGCGGTTAACAATTTGTGTTGATAATAATTTTTTCGTATCGCATCTTTACTCGGCTGTTTTAGTATTTTGGAGGTTGGATCTTTAATCTAAAAAACCATTCTTTATTTATCTTAAATTTAGAATTCAATAATCAAAGAAATTTTAGACTAAAATAATGAAAGCACTTGTAAAAAAATCTCCCCAGCGTGGGATCTGGATGGAAGATGTCCCCATCCCAAATTGCAGCACCAATGATGTAAAGATCAGAATTACCCACACCGCCATTTGTGGAACAGACCTGCATATTTATAAATGGGATGAATGGGCACAACGTACTTTGGAACTCCCACTCATTACTGGACATGAATTTTGCGGCATTATTGAAGATATTGGTCCCGGTGTGACACATTATAAACCAGGAGATCGCGTTT
>JABHKE010000052.1 GCA_018692355.1 Fidelibacterota bacterium | reverse complement strand
TTTTACCTTTGCCATTGATTCACCATACATTGTTGTTCTAGGTATCGCTCAGGATGGTGGTTCGCCCCAAAGTGGATGTGAAAAACCCTGCTGCAAAGATCTTTGGAATAGTGATGAAAAAGAAAAAGTTTCCTGCATTGGTATTGTAGACCCAAAATCCGGAAAAAGCTGGATGATTGATGCCACACCAGATTTCTCGGAACAATATCGAATTATCACCAAAGAAAATCATACCGAATTGGCCGGGATTTTTCTCACTCATGCCCATATGGGACATTATACAGGATTGCTACATTTGGGACGGGAAGTGATGGGCACACATGATATTCCTGTTTTTGCCATGCCGAAAATGAAAGAATTCCTAGAGTCCAATAGTCCTTGGGATCAATTGGTCTCCCTGAACAATATCGAGATCCAACTCATGAAAAATGATAAAGAGATCAAATTGGCAGATGGATTATTCATTGAACCATTTTTGGTTCCCCACCGGGATGAATATTCAGAAACCGTGGGTTATAAAATCATAGGCGTAAATAAATCAGTTTTATTTATTCCGGATATTGATAAATGGGAAAAATGGGATCAGGATATTTTTCAAGTAATCCAACACATAGATATTGCACTTTTGGATGGTACGTTTTACTCACAAGGTGAACTACCCAATCGGGATATGAGTGAAATCCCCCATCCTTTCATCGTGGAATCCATGGAGACACTTTATCCCCTGAATACTCCCAATCGGAATAAAGTTCACTTCATCCATTTTAATCATTCCAATCCGGCTATAAAGATCGGCACTGCTTCCAATTTGATTCGCTCAAATCGTTTTAATGTGGCAAGAGAAGGAATGATTTTCCCATTGTAGGAAAATTTTAAGAATAAATGAAAAAAGTATTCATCACAGGCGCATCCTCCGGGATCGGTAAAGCATTGGCACTGGCCTATGCAAAACGCGGCTATTCTGTTGGACTTACCGCTCGTCGAGAAGACATTCTCCAAGATGTTGCTCAGGCATGTGAGAAACTAGGTGGAATACCCTTCGTCTATCAATTGGATGTACAGGATGCAGAAAAATGTAAATCTGTTGCGGACCAATTCATGGCAGATACCGGGAGCATCGATATTGCCATTGCAAACGCAGGTATTGGTGGGGATGACGGACTTTTCTCCGGTGACAGTAACCAGATCAATACCATATTAAGTACAAATATCTTGGGAGTAACCAATACCCTTATTCCCTTTATCCCAGCCATGAAAGCCCAAAACAGCGGTGCATTAGTGTGTATTAGTTCTGTGGCCAGTTTTATGCCTTTACCCTTTCACGGTGGCTATTCTTCTTCCAAAATTGCCATTCGAATGATCTTTGATTCCTGGCGACCCACACTCCAGAAATACATGATTAAAACCGTATCCATTTGCCCGGGATTTGTGGATACACCCATCGTAAAAGGTCCCGCCCGGCGTTTTCCTATGAAATCTGCTGAAGATGCTGCAGAACAATTTTTAAAGGTAATCGATTTGGGATACTCCACCTACATTTATCCCTGGCCTTACCGTATATTAGTTTTGATCGTTCAACTCACACCGGAAAGATTTTATAATTGGCTAATCAAAAAAATGTTTGGGAAGCCAATCACTTAAAAATTCAATAAATTACAGCTATGAAAACAAAAACAATCACATTCGATCAAGTTGGTATCATCTCTATCGATGATAATACTGCAAATATTTTTACGATAATTTTAGGGTCATTTCTCATCGCTGTTTTAGCACAGATTTCGATTCCTCTTCCATTTACTCCTATCCCCATTAGTGCCCAAACCATTGGTGTTATTCTTGTGGGAGGATTACTAGGCGCTCGCCGTGGAGCAATGGCTGTGTTGACTTATCTTATGGAAGGTGCTATCGGGCTCCCCGTTTTCGCCCAAATGAAAGCAGGCGCCCACGTATTAGTTGGACCAACGGCAGGCTATCTTTGGGGATTTGTTTTTGCCGCTTTCTTGATTGGCTATCTTGCTGAAAAAGGATGGACGGTGAAACCAACCTCGAGTTTCTTTTCTTGTTTTGCAGCTACAACATTGATTTTAGTGTTGGGAACTCTTTATTTGGCTGCATTTAGTGTAGGATTCAATGAAGCACTAATCATGGGATTCTACCCATTTTTAGTTGGAGATGTGGTTAAATCTTCGATTTGTGCAGGGTTGATTACAGGAATTCGGAAGATTTCTTAATCTAATTTTATGACCCCTTGTAAGTCCCGCTCATAAGATCAACATTATTTGTATTGATTAATCGTCTCCCATGTAATAAGGGAACTTTTAAAGAAGAGTTATAAAACTGATTCTGTCTTTTTTGCCATGTCTATACATGCAGTTGTAACACCACCTTGATCATGTGATGTAAATGCAACATCTATCTTGCACCAACCCACTACCATATCTGGATGATGGTTTTTTTCTTCTGCTATTTCAGCTAATCGATTAATAAAAGCGATGCTATTTAAGTATGATTCAAAAGTGAATATTTTATGGATGGCATTATTTTTGAATTCCCACCCATTTAAGTCCGAAATTGCATATTGAATGTCTGAGTTAGATAAACAACTCATACAGATACATCAAAGTTTTTATTTAATTTTTTCAATTCTATTTTAACCCAACTCACAGCAATAACGAATGCAATACCAGTTGATATCATCATGGCATACCAATTCCATTCTACTGGCTTATCCAAAACAAAACTAAAATAAAGTGCCAGAGGTGCACTCACACCTAGCACTCTAACGGTTGTAATAACCAAAACAGGAATTCCCTTTCCTAATCCTTGCATAACTCGGCCCGAGGTAATGGCAATTGCAACTAAAGGATACATGAAACAAAGAAGCCTTAAAAACCCAACGGACACGTTAATAATTTCCTGGTCTTGTGTGAACCACCCTGAAAAAGTTTCTGCGAATATATAAACAAAGGTGGATGACACCAGTGTTATCATAAAAGCACGGGATATTCCATATTTCACGATTTGATTCAAGGCATCTATTTTCTTTGCACCATAAAACATGCCTACAAGTGTGGTCATCCCACCAGCGATGGCAAAAATGGGAAGAAAAATGAGCATATCCAATCGTCCTGCAACTTGGTACGCTGCCACCGTCTGGGATGAATAATGGATCAGAATTTTATTAAAAACACCCTGCCCTACAGCCATAATAATCATGGACATTGACGCAGGAAGTCCTACTTTTACTATATCCCATAATATTTCTTTTGAAGGAGTAAAATATTTTAATCTGAATGTGATATATGCGTGTTTTTTCACAAAAAGCATATAAATAAAAATTATAAATACAACGAGTTGGCAGATCACGGTAGCCATTGCTGCACCTTTCACACCCATGCCAAAACCAATGCCACCATATTCTTCTAATTTAAAAATAAAAATTGGATCCAAAATAATATTAAGGATAGTTCCAAGACCTGCTACCATCATGGGAAATTTCATATCGCCTTCCCCCGCCAGAATTGAACGAAAGAAACCTGAAAAGATCATAAAAGGTAACCCAATTATAATGATATAAAGGTAATCCCATCCTAGAGCTAGAATTTCTCCTTCTGCACCGAGAACAACCAGTATTCTTTTTCCAAAAAATAAACCTGCAAAAGTAAAAACAAGTGCAATAACTGCTGCTAGTGCTAAAGCATGTTCTGCACTGTTATCTGCATTTTTTTTATTGTTTTCGCCTATGTATCTGGCAATCGAAGCAGTCACACCTGATCCCAATCCCATGGTAAGTCCTAGCATGAGAAAAAAGATCGGCATATTAAAGGCAACGCCTGCAATGGCATTACCACCCAAACGTCCAATGAACATCATATCTACAATGTTATAGAGTGTATGAATCCCCATGCCAAACATGATTGGAATTGCCAAGGTCCAAAGTGCTTTTGAAGGGTTATCTAAAAAGGTATCGAGACGGGATTTAGAATTAGAATTTATTTCCACAAGCCTTGAATTTACAGGGATAAACCTGCTGGTCTAAGAACGAAGAGTTTTATTTTTTTGTGAAACTAAAATGTCTAATAAAAGAATAATTAATCGTAGTATTTGAATCTAGTTTACGCATTATATATGCCATCAATTAGGTCTTGATCTCATCTTTTTCTAAGTCTAATTCATCTTCAAGATTATGAAATATATTATTTGAAAATAACCCATGTAGAGCATCTCATTTTACCCTCTAAGTGCTGAAGTAAAAATACCCGGAAGACTTAATAGATTCCCTGTCCCAATAAGATATGTTAATCGTTCAGCTGTTTTATGAGCAGTTTTATTAGTAACAAACCAGGGCGGTCTGGGTGCCATATGCAGATCACCGGATAAGATGGATCGCGGGAAATTCCTGAATGGCCCTGTGGCAACTGTCTTCTGAGGTTTATCAAAAAGGAATGCATTGTGAACCACACCATTTCCAGATTGAATGTCATCCAATGTATGTCCCGGATAAGCACCCCAAGCAGCACCAGCACCTAAAAATGCAAGAGCGCACCAAGTATTTACGCCGATACCTCCATATTTCAGATCAGCAATTGCCGAATCCAAAGCAGCTTTATGAGCCTTGATGGTTTTTGGATGTATTATAATATTGGCACCTAATGTACCATCCAATTTCTCATTGGCAAACTTAACTGCTTCTAGCAGAAATGCTGCCGGATCCTTTCCTGAAATAGATACAGTTGTAAGTACTGGACTAAAATATTCATCCGTAAAACAAGGCTCATCTAAATGGGTGTCCACATCATAAATGATGGTACGACCCACACCACTATCCAGAACTTTTGCTTTTGGATGCTGTCTTGCGGCATTTTGACGATCTTCTGCTCCAGGGTAGTAAGCAGGACGACTTTCAGCATTGGTAATTGTTTTTTCCACTTCATGGAGTAACTTTTCTGTGCCAATCCATTCTTCTGGCATGATAAGTACCTGTGTGGCAATGCAGTTATGACCGGCATTTTGAAGTTTTTGAGTTGCAATATTTTCTGCTTGGAATTTAAAATCTGCTTTTGACCAAGGTCCCGGAACCACAATCGTCGGTGAAATACCGCCTAACTCTGATGAAATGGATTTAGTCAAAACAGGTCTATTTTCACTTTTCCGCCTTTGACCTTCTTCTCCTTCCCCGAATACAATCACATCATGGGTTCGGCCGCTACCGGTGATATGAATAGTCTCCACATCATCATGATGAGTTAGATAGGCACCTACATCTCCACCGCCATAGGCAAATTTGATAAAACCATTTTCGATAAAAGGTGCAAATATTTTTTCAAAGATGGGACCCAAGTAATCATTAATTGGATTCATTTTTATCATAACCACTTCACCTTCGGCATACAATTTATAGAATATATCCAAGGGAACGATGGATGATACATTTCCGGCGCCCAACACTAGTGAAACTCTACCATTTGGATTGTGCTTCTTATAAAACAAGGCAACTGAATCTTCTAAATTTTTTGGCGTAACACCTTCCATCATCCAAACATCAATGTAAGAATTACTCAAAATAAGCTTTTCAAAAAAATTGTTTGGATAGACTCTCGCCACAGTTTGCCCGTTGGGCCTTTCAGAAATTTTTAAATTATCAATAGAACTTTTTCCACTATTCAATTTTTGAAGCGTTTTTTTCATATACTGCATCCAGTTTAGGAATGCATAAGGTCCCCCAATCCATTCTTCCCCGGATAAGGGTGAATTAGGGTCTAAGCCTTTGGCTTTGGATCCCGCCATTGCCCAATCTTCTGCAAATTCAACTGTTCGTTTTATTGTTTGGTCCAAATAGTCATTTTTTTCTACCATGGGCAGCCTTGCCCACCTTTCTTTATTGGACTGCAGTGCTGCCAGCCCTTTATCTAAAATTTGAGTATCCATTATTGTTACCTAATAATAATAGGCTCTTCTAACAGTTTTTTGATCGTTATAATTCATATTTCCACTCAATTATTTTTTTTCTACCGGTCCTTTCCATTGAAGCATACCGCCAGCCAAATTCATAGCTTCAAACCCATATTTATTTAAAATTTTCGTTCCTTTTGAAGATCGGTTTCCACTGCGGCAATACACAACAATTTTCTTTTCTTTGAATTTTTCGATTTCATCAATTCTTGATTCCAGTGACTTCACGGGAATATGGGTCGAATTGGGGATATGGCCCGTATCATGCTCTTGTTTTGTTCGCACATCAATGAAAATATAATTATGATTAGATAACAACTTTTCACCTTGATGACTACTTAGGGTTGGAATGGCTTCAGGATTACTTTTTACACAACTCCATAGAAAGTTTAGCGCAAATACTGTTGTAGCGATGATAAAAAATAATTTCATTTTTAAATGGGCCAAAGAATCGGTAAAAAGTAAACAGCGGAGATCCAAAATACCAATGCCAATGGAAATCCAACTCGGATATAATCACTGAATTTGTATCCACCCGGACCATAGACCATCAAATTGGTTTGGTATCCAACCGGTGTAATAAATGAAGCAGATGCTGCAAATGCCACTGCAAAAATGAATGCTCTAGGTTCAAATTCCATTTGCTGTGTTACAGCTAAGGCTATGGGAGTCATAATAATTGCTGTAGCAGCATTAGACGAAACTTCTGTCAAGATCATGGTGATCAAATATATCAATGCTAAAAGTGCATGCGCTTGCCATTCAATAGGAGCCA
Source organism: Fidelibacterota bacterium (assembly GCA_018692355.1). Classification (GTDB taxonomy): domain Bacteria; phylum Fidelibacterota; class Marinisomatia; order Marinisomatales; family UBA1611. Next base: position 4,947 of record JABHKE010000052.1, on the reverse strand, counting down.
TACGTGCGGCTGAAGAAATAAAACCGCCTAACCATTCTGCTGCACCAGATGATTCTATAACAATACCTACCGGAATCAATGCAGCAATAAGAACAATCACTTGCCAATGGATGGATTGGTATCCTTCCTGGGGTGTAATAACCTTCATAGCCAGTAATAAGACAACACCTATCATGGCTCCGCCCATGATTGGCATGATGCCCGCAGCGGCCAATCCAATCCCTCCCAAAACTACCACAATAGACATCCACCAGAATCGTTGTTTTCGCAATTTTGCTTCCACTTCTCCCAATACGATAAAGTCTCCTCTTTTGGATAATTCATTTACCTTATTGGATGGACCATATACTAAAAAAGTATCAAATGCATGGAGGACGACATGTGCGATCTTTTTCCGAAAAATGGTACCTTCTCGACGGATGGCCAGAATGAATGCACCGTATCGCCGGCGAAAATTTGACGTCATCAAACTATGGCCAACCAAATCCGATTGTTCTGTCAACAAACATTCCACCAACACATTGTCTTGTCTTTCTAATTCCTGTTGCGTCAATTTTTCGTCAGTTAATAAAGTAATTTTTTCCACTTCTTTCATGCTGAGAAAATTGTCCAGCGTTCCCCGGACAAACAGAATATCACCTGCTTCCAATGTTGTTTGGCGGATATTGGATGTGATCATTTTCTCATCTCGAAGAATATCTAAAACCATCACATCGTAATGTTTATTGATGCCACGGTCAAAACAACTTGTCCCCACCAATGGTGACTCTTCCTTGATTTTCATTTCAGTCAAATATCCACCCAGGTGATAACTCTTTGTTAAACTGGATGTGACAGTTCGAGATGGTAATAATTTGGGCGCAATAAAAAGAATATAGAGCAATCCGATGGACATTAGAATTACACCATATCGAGCAAATTCAAACATACCCATGGGTTCAACATTTGGTTCAGAAACGTAAATTGAATTCACCAGTAGATTTGTGGATGTCCCCACTAAAGTGAGCGTACCACCCAGTATAGCAGCATAGCTCAATGGTATCAACATTTTGGATGGGCTCAGTTTATATTTATGAGCCAACCGAATTGTTACCGGCATAAAAATGGCAACTACAGCTGTATTGTTCACAACCGCTGAAGCCAAACTAATAGTGAATAAATAAACAGCTCTTCCCAGGAGTCTGGAGCGGTCTGCAATTTTATTGATCCGAATAACAAGATACTCAAGAATACCTGTTTTCTGGAGAGCATGACTCAAAATAAACAGGAAAGCAATGGTGAGCACTGCAGGATTTGAAAAACCCGAGATAGCCTGCTCCGGAGTCAAATATCCAAACAGAAACAGGATAGAGAGGAGAATCATGGCTGTAACATCGATCGAAAAGATCTCGGTCACAAATAGGATAAATCCCAAAGCAAGTAAGCCAATTACAATAGCAATATCAGGTGTCATAGAAGCAAATTTAATTCAAGAGATTGATGAGAACAATCTGGGAATTAATCAATTGAAAGGATGTTCTCCAACGTGGGATCTTGCTGCCTCGGGCTTGAATGAACTTTTTTTGGGATGATTAGAGTGATCATCTTTTTTTAAGATGGCATTAATAATTGTATCCATAATGGCATCCCGTCGTGTATTATTCAATACAGCAATGACAAAAATTGGGTATTCTGCTTCCGGAAGTGCTTCCTCCCACTCATCAAAAAGATCCGTTTCATCTAGGAATTTGTCCACATCCGGTTCATTTTTCAAATAGTACACCACAGTATCCATGAGGGATATTAATTGTTCTTTCAATTGGTTATTATTCAATGAAGTTAAATGATTCATGGTTCCAGGATAACCTCCTCATCCACATTATCAATCTGCGTTTTGGCAACATAATCCTCCGCATATTTTTTATAGACTCCAGATTTCACAAAAATCTCAAATAAGTCCACATCGATATGGTAATCGTTTTTCATAAAGCCCATAATGCGCATGGCAGAAGATAATTTTTTTCCATCCTTGTAAGGTCGATCCGCTGCAGTAAGTGCTTCATAAATATCTGCGATGGCCATTATCTTGGCCTGGGTTGACATCTGATTGGCCTTCAACCCCTTGGGGTAACCGGTACCATCCATCTTTTCATGATGGCCTCCGGCAAATTCCGGAACATTTTTTAGGTGTTTGGGATAGGGTAACTGCTCCAACATTTCGATGGTTATGACAATATGGTCGTTGATGATCTCCCTTTCTTCTGGCAAAAGTGTTCCCTTAGGAATGTTCAAATTAGCTATTTCTTCTTTTGATAGAAAATTTTGGTCTGTTCCATATAAATGGACTTGTTGTTCCCCAATAGATTTCACACGTTCCTGTAGGTTCTGTTTCATGAATTCACCACCAACATTACAGTTCTCTAAAAAGCTCATATTTTCGTCTATCTGCCGGATCGTTCCTTTGAATTCATCATCAAAATTATCCGAGGCTTGACCATTCAATTGCCGTTTTAAAAAAGCGATTTCCGCATCTCGCTTCAACAGTTCCATTCTTGTTTTAACTAATTCGATTCTATCAAAGATCGTTTCCAATTTGGTACTTTTATCCACCACATGGGGTGGTGTAGCCACTTTCCCGCAATCATGGAGCCAGCCAGCGATATATAACTCATATCGTTCGTCTTCATCCATGGAAAAATTTTTATATTTTCCTTCAGTCATTTCAGCCACCGCATCTGCAAGCATCATGGTAATCACCGGTACACGATTACAATGACCGCCAGTATATTCAGATTTTTTATCAATTGCGGTGGCAATCAATTTGATAAATGCTTCGAAAAGAGTCTTTAGCTCTTCCACCAAACGCTTATTAGTTAAAGCCACGGCACCTTGAGATGCCAATGATTCTAACTGTTCCTGCATTTCATCGTTGAATGAAATGACTTCATCGTGGTCATTCCGAGCATTGATGAGCTGCATAACACCAATGATCTCATTTTCATGATTTTTCAGGGGAACCGTTAAAAAGGATTTGGAACGATAACCGGATTTTTCATCAAAATTCTTGGTCCCTTCAAAATCAAACCCTTCTTCTTCGTACGCGTCATGGATATTGACTGTCTTTTGAGCGAGTGCAACATAAGCTGAAACATTCTGTTTGTTGGGTGTTTGTTTATCGATCCAAAGTTTAACTGGATAATATGGGATCTCTATCCCAGATGTTCCCCCCATGTTTATATTCATGGTATCATTACGCATTATTTCAAATTTCAAGTTCCCATCTTTATTCATAGAATAGAGAGTTTGGCCATCCGCACGAGTAATCGCCTTGGCTTCTTCAAGAATCATCTCAAACAAACGATCGGTATTCTTTTCTGTGGAAAGGGCCATACCAATCTCGCTTAAGCGATGAAGCCGGTCTTCTAAAAATTTGATTCTGTTTAATGCATCCATAAATATCTTCTATGTCCTACATTTAAGACACATAAAATTATACCATAAATAGAGGGTAAAAAGAGAGTATTTATTTTAAGCTAGTTAACTATATTATTTTTTGAAAAATTCTATTGAATTAATAAAAAAATTATTCACTGTTTAAAGTGTTAAATCCTTACTAAGGATATAAATGTAATGGATTCAAACTTAAATATTATTTATAAATCAATTTGTCTTCAATTTTCATTAAGACTCTCTATTAATTTCTCCTATGGACACAGGGCTTCAAAACCGGATTAACGAATCCATTTCTCGAGCTTACAAGGGAAATTTGAACACTGATGCTTTAATGCGTTTGGTGAATGATTGTTTGGACCATTCTCCAGATAAAAAAATTATACATCAGTTCCTAGACTTGGCTCATATTCAATCCGTAGCAAAAATAATTACTGAAGCCAAAGTAACCGAAGAATGGCTGGAGCGGATTGTTCGGCTCATTCATCTTTCCCAATACCATACGGGAACCATGATAGAGCAACGCGCAAAACGTTATGGCGATAAAACTGTTTTTAATATGATTCGCGGTGATGATCTCCACACTCTATCCTACTCAGATTTGTGGTTAAAAATCCAAATGACCGGAAAAGCACTTTCTGTGTTAGATAGAACGGAAAAACCATCTGTTATTGGTCTTCTCACCTACAATCAACTAAATGGTGTTTTGGTGGACTTAGCCTGCTTGTCATTTGGGATTCGTGTAATACCCATTCCACTGAATTCAACTTCCGAGCATCTCTCGTTTATTTTAAAACAATCAGAAGTAACTCACATCTTTGTGGGTGGAAAAACAGCCATTCGCCTTTGGAATGAAGTTCATCACAACTACGACATTCTTGTAATTGCCTTGAATGATACAAGCTTGATCCAAGGAAAGGTCATGGATTGGGAGATATTTTTTGAAAATCGGGATCGTTCACAAAATTTTGATGTAGATCAGCGTATGTCCTATGTGCCTATGGATCGCACGCAGACTATTATGTATACATCGGGCTCCACCGCAAACCCAAAAGGAATCACATTTAATCAGAGTAATATTATCAGTAAACGATTTGCCCGGGCCTTGGCTTTACCTGATTTTGGTTCGGAGGATATATTTCTTTGTTATTTGCCACTCTTTCATACATTTGGACGATATTTCGAATTGATGGGCAGCATTTTTTGGGGAGCGACCTATTCTTTCGCCGAATCACCCGCTTTTAATTCATTGTTAAAAGATTTTCCCATAGTGAACCCTTCGATTTTTATAAGTATTCCAAAGCGGTGGGTTCAACTCTACGAAATGTTGGAGAAACAATTAGACATGGATTCTGAAGATAATGAAACCATAGAGACAAAATTAAAATCCATCACGGGTAGAAATTTAAAATGGGGATTATCAGCGGCAGGTTATTTAGATCCTGATATTTTTAAATTTTATCAATCCCATGGCGTGAATGTTTTGAGCGGATATGGTATGACAGAAGCTACCGGCGG
>JABHKE010000101.1 GCA_018692355.1 Fidelibacterota bacterium | reverse complement strand
GCATTTCGCCATTATTTATAACATAATAGTGGATCGGTTTAGGGATGGAGATTCATCAAATAATAAACCAATCCATGATCCAAAACTTCATGAATTGGCCAATTTTATGGGTGGTGACTTCGCGGGGATTCAACAAAAACTGGATGAAGGATATTTTAAAGACTTGGGGGTGAATACATTATGGATATCTCCCATCCAAAAACAACCGGACAGCAGTTGGGTGGAATGGGTTCCACCAAATAGGACTTTTTCTGGTTATCATGGTTATTGGCCGATTGAACCACGGAAAATTGACCCAAGATTTGGAAAAAGTGAAGAATTTCACAGCATTGTAAAAGCGGCTCATCAAACAGAGACGAAAGTTATTTTGGATTTTGTTTCAAACCACGTCCACCAAGACCATTCATATTTAAGAGATCATAGGGATTGGTTCGGGACTGTCAATCTTCCGGATGGTCGGCTGAATATTCGACAATGGGATGGAGATACCCGTCTTACAACTTGGTTTGATGAATTCCTTCCTTCCTTTGATTTCCCATCCGCACCTGTTGCAATAAATCAAGTGGTAGAAGATGCAATGTGGTGGATGGAAGAATATGATCTTGATGGATTTCGGCAGGATGCGGTGAAACATGTTCCCCATTCATTTTGGAAATCTCTTACAAGATCAGCAAAAATAAGATTTCCTGAAAAAAATATTTATCAAATAGGAGAAACTTTTGGATCAGACGAACTGATTGGTTCCTATGTTAATCCTGCAGAATTGGATGCACAATTCAATTTCAGTATTTACTTTAATTCACGAGGAGTTTTTAGCTCTGATCAACCAAATTTCTCTGATATAGAGGATGTTATAGCAGAAAACAGAAGTACATTTGGTCCAATTCATTTGATGGGTAATATAACCAGTAGCCACGATCAGCTTCGATTTTCAGGCTATGCGGATGGCCAAATTCAATTCAGTGATAATGGGACCGCAAGATCATTTGATGATCCGGTTGGAAAGATACGCCAACTATCCACCTACTCTAAAATGGCAAACTTTCATGCATTTAATATATCGCAACCGGGTATTCCTATTATTTATTATGGAGAAGAAATTGCATTGATGGGTGAAGGAGACCCGGGAAATCGACGAATGATGCGATTCAATATTTCAGATAATGAAATGGAATTGAAAAAAACTTTTTCTTTATTAAATGGTTTAAGGGCTGAATATTCCAGCCTGGCTTTGGGGGACCAAATGATTTTGTATAATGAAGGTCCTGTTTTAATCCTCCTGAAAAAATATTTTAATGAAATGATTCTTGTAGCTTTTAACAATAGTTTAGATTCTAAAACCATCGAAATTGAATTCCCTTTTGAAACCACTCTTTTAACTAAATTAATTGGTCCAGGGCATTATGAGATGAATAATAAACTGATAAAATTGACAATAAATCCATTGAGTCATGATTTCTATTTTTCAAAAAAATAGATTTATTTTTTCAATTATTATTTTAAGTTTTCTTCTCGGAGATGAATCGTGGAAAGTTTATGATGATTCAGAAATGGCCATTATAGAAATCACGGTGGACCCTGAAGATTTAATCTGGATTTATGAAAATGTTGACAGTGATTCCTTTCATTTAGCAACAATCCATTTTCAAAATGGCTATATTGATGAGATTATTGATTCAGTTGGTTTTAGGCTACGAGGGAACACATCAAGAAATGCACAAAAAAAATCCTTTAAATTGGATTTTAATCATTTTATTTCCGGAAGAGACTTTTATGATGTTGAAAAAATAAATCTCAATGGTGAGCATAATGATCCTTCCATTGTCCGGTCAAAACTCTGTTGGGATTTTTATCAGGAAATTGGTGTTCCCTCAACAAGAGCATCCCACACAAAGGTGTTCATCAATGGTGAATATTATGGATTATATATTTCGATTGAACATATTGATGATACTTTTTTAAAACGAAATTATGAGGATGATTCTGGAAATCTCTGGAAATGTATTTGGCCGGCAGATTTGACTTATCGTGGGGATAATCCAGAAGATTATTATCCATATTATGATGATACACGACCCTATGAATTAAAAACGAATAAAGAAGAATATGATTATTCTAAATTAGCTCGTTTAATCAGGATCATAAACCAAGTACCAGATTCTTTAGAATTGGTTTTAAGTATTAAAGAAACACTCCAATACTTTGCAATTAATATTTTAACAGGAAGTTGGGATGACTATCGGTTTCTTCGAAATAACTTTTATTTATATCACAATCCTAGTGATGATCTCATTCATTGGATTCCTTATGATTATGATAATTCATTCAGCGTCGATTGGTTTGATATTGATTGGTCATCCATAAATCCATATGAATATGCGGTGATAGATGGGGATGGTCGCCCACTTACTGATTATCTCTTCAGTCATGCTCGTTACAAAAATTTATTTACTCATTTTTTAGAATTTTATATAAATACAAGTTTTAACAATTTGGAATGGGACAATCAATTGGATTTTTGGCGCAATGCTTCCGTGGCAGCAGCACAGGACGATGAATGGCGAACGCTGGATTATGGGTTTAATATGTGGGATTTTAATTCAAGTTATGGGAATAACTACCAAAATCAGCATGTTAAGCAAGGCATAAAAACATTTATTTCTGACCGTGTTTCATCATTAAATGATCAACTTTATTACTCCGGAGAAGAACCATTTATTTATGAAGTTATTCCATCTCATCAATCTATGTTATTGAATGATACTCTTTCAATAAGTGTATCTGCTTTTGGTCCGGTTGGAATAGATAATATCATTTTCCATTATCGTATAAATCCAAATGATTGGGAAACATTTCAATTAAGTTACACTCCTATTGAGAATTCAAAAAAGGTAGAAGAGCAAGATCGCTGGTTTGGTACAGTTGTTATGGAGACAGAGGGTGAAATTGATTGGTATTTAACGGCAATTAAAAATGGTGAAGTTGGACGATATCCAATTGAAGGATATAAATCTCTGACAATTGTTAATCCGAATGATGCAAATGATATTCAAATAAATGAATTACTTGCGATTAATGATCTAACACTTGGTGATGATTATGGCGAATTTGACGATTGGATTGAACTCATTAATCATGGGGAAACGTCGGTTGAATTAGATGGCTATTATTTAACTGATAATCAAAATCAACTAACCAAGTGGTCTTTCCCATTTACAAATATTACAATTGAACCAGATAGTTTTCTCGTCATTTGGTGTGACAATGATGATGAACAGGGCGATTTACATACCAATTTCAAACTTTCTTCAGGAGGTGAATTTTTAGCATTAGTGTCTCTCGATGGTAGTACAATTCTTGATTCTATTACATTCCCTGAACAAGATGCAGATATTTCTTATGGAAGAATTGCGGAAGAACTAACATTCTGGGATTATATGACGCCAACGCCAGGGTCTACAAATAGTAGTTTATCTTTAGTTAGTAATATTTATCCAACGGAAATTTCTATTCATAGCGCTTTTCCAAATCCATTCAATTCATCCATTACTATTGAGATGAGTGTTGGCAAACCGAATCAATCTATTGAAATCGCTTTTATTTCTCTTTTGGGTCAAACAATTTCAACATCAATCCACGATTTTTCCACAATTGGCTCTCATCAAATCAATTTTGATTTTACACGTTTTAGCATGAGTTCAGGAGTCTATTTCATCAAGATAAATCAAAATGGTTTTATTGAATCTAGAAAAATTCTTTATTTAAAATAAGAGACTATAGATTAAGAAAATGCAGGCACTTTACTTTTGGGGATTATACTAATTCTGTACCCAGAATACATGATCCATTCGAACCTCGTCTAATAGATCGTCATATCCAATACAGCGACCTTTAACTGTAATTGAATCTCCTATAACCGTTTTTATTGCAGTATCCGGTTCAGGTGCACAAATCAACTTATGGTTCAGGATCAATAAAAGGGAATCCATCCCGGTAACTTTACCTTCAACCTCAACAATTTTAAATAGTATATCTTTTGAAGCATCCACCTGGAAGCGCCAGATTAAATCTTTCGCAGTGGTCACTAAAACAGGTTTTTCCTTTTTATAATCAATTTTCATTGATTGAGTGTAGTAATATATTGCTCCCAGGGCGATGATTGGGATGATGGAGCGAATAATTTTCCAATTCATTTCTTTACGTGTGATCATGTCATATTAAATTTTGGTGGAGATTTATTAATAATCTTGTTATTACAATGGAGAATTTAAATTGAAGAATACTATCACCATAACATTGTTACTGGGTATCTGTTTTTCCGGTTGTGAAAAAAATGTAGAAGAAGACCACGAAAACAATTCTGAGGATTGTTCCGCGGTTGAGACTTATTATAATGAAAATGTTGTTCCCATTTTATCATCGAATTGTAATGGATGTCATTCAGGGACCACGGCGGCGGCCGGATTAGCTTTGGACTCGTATACAAGTGTTTACTCTGCAATTAAATCAGGGAATGTTTTGGATCGTGTAAATCGCAATAGCGGTGACAATGGATTTATGCCACAAGGCGGACAAAAATTATCGAATGCCAATTTGGATATTCTGCAAACATTCTTCGATATGGAATGCAGCGAATGAAAAATATAAAATTCCATATTTTAATTATTTTCCTAACTTTTCCTGTATTTGCGAAGGATATTTATTTCACTCGATCAGGAACAATTTCATTTTTTTCATCTGCTCCAATAGAAGATATTGAAGCGGTCAATAAACAAGTTACCTGTGTCCTGGACATGGGAACAGGTGAAGTAGCATTTCGAGTTCCAATCTCTGGCTTTATTTTTAAAAATAGATTGATGCAGGAACATTTCAATGAAAATTATATGGAGTCGGAAAAATATCCTCATGCATCTTTTAAAGGAAATATCGATGCTTGGGATTCAATCAAAATATCCGATGACCCGCAGCAGGTAACATTGACGGGAATGATGAATATTCATGGAGTAAGTCATGAGATTAAAGACACGGGAAAGATTTCAAAGATAGATGGACAAGTTCGGGGGAGTGCAAAATTCAATATAATTGTTGCAGATTATGAAATTAAGATTCCCAAAATTGTAAGGGATAATATTGCCAAGATTGTAGGAGTAACTGTTAACCTTAATTTGAAGAAAAAATGAACAAATATTTCATTTTCTATTTTGGAGTCATTTTTTCATTAATGGCTCAGAATGATCTCTTGGATCATATAAATGAAGAATCTGCCGCAGTTGTTCCGGTTACAGCCACATTTAAAGCAACTCGTATTGTTAATTCACAATCTATAGAATTGGCCCGACCAAAAACACTTGAATTCATGATTCTACACCGGTTTGGCTCAATGAAGAATGGAGTGTATGACCTGTTTGGCATGGATGAGGCTGCAATTCGCTTTGATCTAAAATATGGCATCAATGATCGCATCTCCACTGGTGCGGGACGGAGCAGCTTAAAAAAGACTTATGACATTTTTTCTAAAATTAAATTAATGAATCAGAGTAATGTTTCCCCATTCTCCATTGCTCTCTTTACGGACATAGAAATTGAAACTTTAAAACGAGAAAATTCATTTTCGGCTAAATTAGTGAATCGACTCACTTATGATACTCAATTGTTAATGGCTAGGAAATTCAATCAAAATTTATCTTTGCAAATAATGCCTACCTGGGTCCACCATAATCTGGTAAAAAAACATGAAGATGCGCATGATCTCTATTCCATGGGAGTAGGAGGAAGAATGAAAATTACAAAACGTGTTTCTTTGAATGCAGATACATTTTTCCCAGTGGGGGAACGAGATTCTACTTTTGTTCAATCATGGGGTATAGGATGTGATATTGAGACTGGCGGACACGTTTTCCAAATCATGGTGACCAATGTCCAGGGGTCATATGAAAGTGCTTATATTGAAAATGCATCAGGGGCAATAGAAGATAAGAATCTTTATTTAGGATTTAATATAACGCGGGTATTTGCTATTTAACTATATGTGAAGTGAGATTGAGAGACGTATGGTATGTATCTCAAGCGGGTTTTTGTGTTTGGTGGATGATGGGTAGATTTGGGAATGATTAGACGCATTATACTACTACTGCTTTTCATGTCTATTTCCCAAAGCCAGTGACAGGAAATTAATCAGCCTGATATTGGGACGGTCAGTATCATCCTGGCAGATGGGAACCAGCTTTTTACTGCGACCAACCAAGCTCAGGTATACACTTCCATTGACCAGGCCGGTTCTTGGGAAATGCTTGCAGACACCATGGATACACAACCCTATGGAGCTGACCTATTATTAATAAAAGGCGATGCTGTATTTTTTACTCAAAATATTGGTGAAGGACCCTATAATTACATTTGTTTATCAGGATTTTCAGGCTGGGGGCCTTGGCAAGAACTAGCACATCAGTCATCTGCTCTAATAAGTATGCTGGATTCAAGTAGTAAGTGCAACATTGAATGATTCTCCAAAAAATACTTGATTGGGTGTTTTGTACCCAAGTCTTTTTCTCGGACGATTGTTAAGTCTTTTCATGGCATGGAT
>JABHKE010000104.1 GCA_018692355.1 Fidelibacterota bacterium | reverse complement strand
AAGTCAAATCTTCTGAAAGATCCTGTCCAACATTTTCGAATGTTATATATAGACTTCCTGTCTCCCCATAATCTAGAATTTGATCTGTACCGCCAGTTATTGCTAGATCACCCATAAGCATATAGGCGCCATCGGGGGCGATCACATTCACTGTTGTTTCGTAGGGCATTTTATTGAAAGCAGTTACAACCAAATTTACTGGCCCCGGAATTTCCAAGGGTGTATCAAATTCGAGGGTGGTGCCACCGGTGGCATCCGTATAGGTTGATGCCAATAATTCACCATCACGGGAAATTGCAACGAGTGCTGCCGCCATTCCGGTTTCAATACTGAACTCTTCTGCGCCAATAATCATTACATCATTATGGTAAACGGTCATATCTGTTGGCGTATCTGTCCGAACCACAACAGAAGGATCACCAAAAATTGTCCAGTATAAAATTTCCTCTTCACCGGCGGTCCCATAACTGTCAGCCATGTGCATTACTCCATTCATGGATAATCCGCCGTAGGTGCGCTTAATATTGTTTTCATATGATTCCACCAGGATATCATTCATTTCATCCTGGCCATCCATGGGCGGACTCCAACTTTGATTCACGGTGGACATAAGAACAGCAATCGCTCCGGTAGGCACACCATTAGTCCCTGTGGCACGAAGCCATGTTTCTGCAAAACAAGTCCCAATATGGAACTCTCCATTCACACAAGCTACTGACCAAATAAACGGGTACATACCCATATTAACCAAACCATTTACGTCTGTCTGGTTCAGGGGACAACCATTCCCCCACGATCCGTTGGAACCATGACCGGTATAATTGACAATGGAACGGCCCTCGTTTAATGCTACTTCACCATCCTCGACAGTTCCCGATGGGTCATAAATTTGGTCCACCTCAACGTAGGTGAAACCTAAAAGGTCATCGCGGATATTGTCCAAGTGTTCATAATCTAATTCCCCGTCATCGCCTGGACCTTGATCTGACGCAAACCCTGAACCTTTTTTATACCAGTCGGCAGTAGGATCTGGATCCATTTCATATTCTATTGTGCGATTTATCATTGTTTCCACATGAGATGTATTTTCTGCAGAAAAACGCCCAATTATAATTTCAGGATAATAATCACTTCCAGCCACAAAACCATAAGATGGATCCGCTGGACTATTTGACCCCGCGCCATCAGAATAACGAGGGGACGGAATTTGATCAATGTCACCTACAAAGAGAACAAAGGCAATACCATCATCATAGTATTTTGTTTCTACAAACGCTTCAATTTCATCACTACCGCCAATATCAGCTACATCCACCATTTCTGTAGGAATACCTTTATAGTTTTTCCATTCCACAAATGGTTGCATGGACTCCATAAACTCACCATAACAAACCACCAGCATAGGGCCTTCCTCCCCCAATAACTCATATCTGCTGTTTGTTGAATAATTGAGAAAATGTTCAGCGTATATATTTTCAAATTCACGTGATCCACCTTTGGCTGGACGGCGGGTCAAAGGATTGATTTGACTCATGCCATTTTGCTGAATATTTACTTTAATATGGGTATAGACACGTAGTGTCCTTTGGATTGGATTATATTGGATGGGTTGAAAAACAATAGCTTGGCCCCGAACCGTCCGCATAATATAAGGATTGCGCATAAATACAATATCCTGGGGATAAAATTCATCTGTTTCGTAGGCTTGTCCAAATGTATAGGGTACAGATGCGGGATCAATATTACGGGTCAAATTCCCTTTTGAAGGAATCAGGTTTTCCATGAAAAATTCTACAAATTCTGATTCAATAATCGATAATTCCATGTGAGCTAAATCGGGGATTATTATCGATTGAGCCATTTTTGGAAGATCAGGAGTCCCTACCTCAAGATTGGGAACTCCACCGGGGAATGTAATTTTGTTTTTACCATTGGCAAGGTCTTCCACAAAATAACCGCCAAGATCAAATGAAATCTCTAATTGATTATCAGAGATTGTATTAACAACCCATACGGGTTCAGATGGACGAGATGTACCGGTTTCCACCCATTCACGGGCAAGAAGTCCTGTGACAAAAAAAGTCATCGTTACAAAAATATTTTTTACCATTATTTATCTATTACCAAATAATTATTTATCATTCATAAAACGGTTTGAACAAAAATTAAACTCATTAATTAATGAGAAAGCTTTTAACCATGTAAATCTAATTTAAAAAAGATATATTATTCCAATATTGAATCTTTTTTTGAATGTCATTGAATTTATCAATTTTTTGCCTTTTTTCTAATCCATTGGCAAAGATCTGCAGTTTAGTAATCAGCATATCTTTTGCAGCTTGAAATTGAGATTCTGGCAGCAAATTAGAACTCATTATTTTTTCCAATGATTTAATTCGATACTGTTCGATGCCCTCCGGTGTTTTAGACAATTGGTCTTTATGCCCACCATACTTTTTTATCAAAAATTCGTCCAGGAACAGGACAGGATAGTTTGATGTAATGCGTAACCAAAGATCATAATCTTCACATACTTTTAAACTTTCATCAAATAAACCAATGTCTTTAAATATGGATTTATGGATAAGTGCAGATGATGGAGATATTCTACATATGTCTAAACATTCTTTAAAAATATAACCGCCATATTTTTGATGTTTCTTGTGCTGATTTACTCGAATACCATTACGAATCCAGATTTCATTCGTGTGGCAAAATACCGACCCTTCATTTTTTTTCAATAATTGAACTTGTTTTATCAGTTTATCTGGAACCCACTCATCATCCGAATCCAATAGAGAAATCCAATCACCTTTGGATTTCTTTATTCCGACATTTCGTGCAACGCTGACTCCTTTTGGGGAATAACCTTTCAAAGATTTTGAAGGTTGAAAAGATTCCAGCAACTTGACGGAAGGATATTTTGACTTTATCAAATCAAAAGTGCCGTCAGTCGAACCATCATCAATGACAATAATTTCAAATGGTTGGTAGGATTGAGCTAATACAGAATCGAGTGCGCGGGATAAGGTATGCTTTCGGTTATAGGTGGGAATAACGACAGAAATTTTCATAAATTTATTTACATAATGTGTGTCTTACCATACTCATAATAGGAAAACAATATTTGTTATATTCTATTAATTTAACCTTTATTTAAGAAAAGCATTCTTGTTTAACTCGACTGGATTTTCATCGCTTTTTATGGGTATTAATGTAAAAGAATAATCATAATTTTTTGGTTTAATCTGGTATTTTTCCAAAGGTTGCGCCCACCAACTATCTTCACCACCAAGCCCCATTTGAACTAAATCAATATCCAAATTGATTAATTCTCTTTCCACCATATCGATAGAATGTCTTTGCTGCTTTGTGGTTTTGATATTGCCGGTAGCACCGCTTTTCATTTCTCCAAAACCATGGTCATAATCTTTTTGTAAATAATGACTCGCATTCAGAGAGAGTAATCCTCGAACCAATAATCCATCACCATCAACATTTCGAAATGTTGCCCAACGGACGTCTGTTTTATTCCCACTTTCTTGCGGGCGGATATAATGATGAAATTGGTCTGAAACTTTTCCAGAATAAATATCTACTTTGGCACTAGATTTTCTATCTAAATAATTCTCGTGGGGCCCTCGGCCAAACCAGGTCATGGCATCAAACTCTTTAGGAATTTGCATTGAAATCCCAACCTTTGGGATATTAGGTAAGGTCCCTTTTCCTATTTCAAATTTATTGAAAACCAAAATTCGTCCATCTCCATAAATGACATAGAGAATTGATCCCCTTGATTCAACTGAAGGAAAATTATAAAAAACTTCTATCCCAACACTTGTATCATAATTATCAACTTTTATATCATTTACTTGTGCCTCATCGGTGGCATGCTTCCATACAGCCATTCGTTTCGGCATGTCATTCCCAAAATCATTATCTGTTGGTGTTCTCCAAAAATTTGGTTTAGGACCTCTCAATAAAATATTTTTTCCCTGAAAAGTCCATGAATCCATAGTGGCGGTTTGTTTTGAAAAAATGATCTCAAAATCTTTCCCTGTAATTACAATTTCATTATCTGTTTCAGTCACATCATGTAATTTTGGATAATTCTCCTGCGAAATATTTAGATTAAATTCTAATTTCATTGTATTGAAATTGATGAGCGGTAATTGTTCCCAGGCAATCAAATATCCTTTTGGCAAAACCCCCTTCTTTTTCTTTAATCTAAATTCGATATCGAGATGATATTCGTGGAAAGGAATCATTTGAAATTCATCCACTGGGATAAGCATTTTTTTACTTTCTTGCGGTTCAAGATCCAGATCTTTTAATTCTCCAGATTGAAGCGTTTCACCATTTGACCTTACCATCCATAATATGTCAATTCCATTCGTATGCGTAAAAAAATTCTCATTAGTGATTTCAACGGCGAACTGATTTAAACCATACGGTTTTACGATGAAATTCTGGTAGGCTTTTTTAACCTCATAAAAATGAGGATTTGGTTTTCGATCTGGTTGGACCAATCCATTAATCAGAAAATTACCATCGCTTGGCGTTTCCGGTGGCCCAAAATCCCCACCATACGCAAAATAAATTCTTCCATCTTCACTTTTTTTGGTAAGGCCCTGATCTACCCAATCCCAAATGCAACCGCCCTGAAGTTGAGGCTCTTTTCGGATCAACTCCCAATAATCAGCCATTCCACCTAAACTGTTTCCCATGGCATGCATGTATTCACACATGATGAGGGGCTTGTCGTGCTGTTCCTGTACATAATTCTTCAACCATTCTACGCCTGTGTACATGGGTGAATAAATATCCACATGATCTCGATTCCCTGCCCGTTCATAATGTACTGGCCGCGACGGATCACGTTCATGAATCCATTTGGATGCAGCGACAAAGTTTACACCATCGCCAGCTTCATTTCCCATAGACCATAAAATAATAGATGGATGATTTTTATCTCGTTCTACCATTCTCTTTATTCGTGATAAATGGGCTGTTTCCCATTCAGGTTTGTTGCCCAAAGTCCGCTCCGGGTGATAGCCCATTCCATGACTTTCAATATTGGCTTCATCTATCACATATAAACCATATTTATCACAAAGATCAATCCAATATGGGTCAGTTGGATAATGGCTGGTTCGCACAGTGTTAATATTGAACTCTTTCATAAGTTGAATATCTTTATCCATCAGTTCACGACTGATGACATGCCCCGTTTCAGGATCATGCTCGTGCCGGTTTACACCTTTAATCAGTATGGGTTGACCATTCACCAAAAGTTGTCCACCTACAACTTCGATAGTCCTGAAGCCAATTTCTTCCGAAATCGATGAAATGACTTTATACCCTTTTTTCAATGTAATGTTAAGCTTATACAGATTGGGTGTTTCTGCTGTCCATGCATCTACGTTCCGAATAGTGTTTTTTATATTAAATGTTAAAGGTGAATTCGCTTCTATTATTACACGATCAGTTCTATTGAGTACTCTTCGCCCATTGGCTTTAAATAATTCTGTATGCACTGTAATTTTTTCATCAGTGATTGAATCATTAAATAAATCAATTTCAAGACTGAGTTCACCATTATTGAATTGAGGGTCTAGTGGTGTCTTAGCCCAAAAGTCAGCGATTCTGAGTTTTGGCTCGGCAGCCAGGTACACGTCCCGTTCGATACCACTGATGCGCCAAAAGTCCTGACATTCCAAGTATGAGCCATCTGACCAACGATACACTTGAAGTGCTACACTATTTTTTCCTATTGAAATAAATTCAGTAATATCAAATTCGGCTGGCAATTTACTGCCTTGGCTGTAGCCAACTTTTTCCCCATTCACCCAAATGAAGAATGCAGATTTTACCGCACCAAAATGAATCACTATTCGTCGATTTTTCCACTTTTCCGGGATTGTGAAACTTTTCCTGTACGAGCCAACTGGATTGTGGCCATCGGGGATTGTTGGCGGTTCGGGATGATACGAAAATTCGTAAGGATGATTTAAATAAATAGGGACACCGTATCCATTGATCTCCCAGTTTGCAGGAACATGAAAATCATCCCAGGATGAATCATTAAAGTTAGGTTCAAAAAAATCTAATGGGCGGTCATCAGGATTCCGAACCCAATTAAATTTCCAAATCCCATTTAGAGATTGATAATATTGTGTATGTTCAGGATTATCATTAATGGCAAGATTCTTTGATTCAAAATTGAATATGGTTGCTCGAGGTGGTAGTTTATTTATCTCAACAATGGATGGGTCTTCGATTTCAGGCGGCGATTGCGCAAACATTGTTAGCAGTAGAGTAAAGAAACAACATGCTGCTACTTTACATTTTTTTAACAATGATGATTGAATCATAATAAACCTAAAATAGTTTGCCCGGATATTCCCCTTTATTCACTAGCTTTTCAATTTCACCTTCAACATAGGGCTTATCTTCTTTATATGTAACGCCAAACCATGTGGCGCCACTTCTTAATACATGAACGTTTTCCTGTCCGCTTTGAATCAGTTCATTTACAACGGATGGAATCAAATATTCGCTTTTCATTTCTGTGCCATTTTCAGATAAAAATTCAACAAATTTTTCTTCAAGATACTTAAACAAAATTGGAGTAAACCCCCAAACATTCATAGACACCGGTTCAGTTCCATCCAATTCAATATCTCGATTAGAAGATACACCATAATCCGTTTTCTCAAGATCTGCTGTTTCAATTACAGTATTTAGTTTCTCATCATTCACGGTACACAACCCCCGTGTAACTCCTCCAAAGGATGATAGGGTTTTATCTAATTTAAATGCAACCATTGAAAAACTATTTGCACCTTTTCTATAATAATCTGCTACAACTTTAAATGATTCTCGTCCGTAAAAATCATCACCATTAATGGCAACAAATGGTTCATTTATAATATTTCTAGCGGAAAAAATGGCGTGACCAGTTCCCCAAGGCTTTTCCCGACCTTCAGGACACGTAAATTCATCAGGAAGATCATTTAAATCCTGGAAAGCAAATTCTACTTGAATCTGCCCTTCATATTTATCCGTTATTTTTGATTTGAATTCCTGCTCAAAATCTTTCCGAATAATAAAAACAACTTTAGTGAAGCCTGCTTTAATGGCATCATATACGGAATAATCAATAATAGTTTCACCGCTCGGACCTATTGCATCCAGTTGCTTAAGTCCGCCGTATCTGGAGCCCATTCCCGCTGCCATAATTAGTAGTGTTATATTGTTCATTGTGTCCCTTGAAATTCTGATGTAATAAATGAAAAATTCTTTATAATATATGTGGAATTTACAAATTCATTGAGAAAGATAATGGTAGAAATGAACCCACACCATCCCACAAACAAAAAACCCCACTAATGTAGGGCTTATGTTGTAGAAAGGGTAAATCTATTTTATTTAGAGCAGCAGCATTCTTCTTTACAGCAGGCACAATCACAGTTGCAGTTGCAGGGTTTTCCCTTTTCACATCCATTGCAGGAACATTCGCCATTACAGCATTTGCATTTTTTATCACAGCATGACTTATTTTTACTTTCCATAATATTCTCCAAGAAATATTTACTTTAATCTACCCATCATCCCACAAACAAAAAAACCCACGAATGTGGGGCGTGATGTT
>JABHKE010000111.1 GCA_018692355.1 Fidelibacterota bacterium | reverse complement strand
TAAATCCATTCGATCCAAGATTGAATCAGCACAAAAACGGGGTGGCTTTAGTCACCCCGTTCAGCTTATAGCTGTTACTAAAACGCACCCCTTTTCTCTGATTCAAGAATGCTATGACGTAGGCATAACAGCCATAGGCGAGAACCGCATTCAGGAGGCCACCAAAAAATTCACATCATTTGATTCAATGCCGGATCTGTCCCGGCGCTTCATTGGTCATCTCCAATCCAATAAGGTAAACAAGTGTCTAGAATTATTTGACACAATTGATTCAGTAGACTCGGTTAAACTCCTAAAAAGAATTTCGAATACCGCATTACAACAAGAAAGAACAATTCATGTTCTTTTAGAGATTAACACTAGTGGTGAAATACAAAAACACGGATTTCTACCAGACAAGTTGAATGAAATTAGTGAATGTTTTACTCTTCCAAATATTAACATAGAAGGACTTATGACAGTGGGCCCCCTTACGGCAGATAAAAAAAAGATTAGAGATTCATTTATCCAATTGCGGTCTTTGAGAACAAGAATCAACCAATCGGTCATTCAATCCAATATGCTGGAACTCTCCATGGGCATGAGCGGTGATTATGAAATAGCTGTGGAAGAAGGCTCTACGATGATTCGCCTTGGCACAGCATTATTTGGCAAGAGAAACCCTTATAAAATATGAGCGAGAATAACTTTACAAATTAATATAAAAACAGTAATAACGGTTTATAAAAATAAATTATAATCCTCTCAGCGGATCTAGCCAAGGGATCACAAAATCTAACAAACGCCTATAACTCAAACTTACCTGCCATACGTCAACTCGTTGCCCCAGTTCTCCTTCAATCCCCGAAAAAGCACCTTTAATAAAAAAGGGCTTCTGGATATTTAAACTTACACCACCCACAGCCAAATTCCACAATCCGCCAAACCCAACCGTTACCACCGTTGCTCGAGAATTGGGTGCTTCAAATTCGTTCCAATAAGCTTTTGTTGTATGCCGCGTAATAATGTTGGCGCCCAAGGATCCGTTTATTGCGGGAATTTTCTTAGAAAATGCAGTGAGAGAAAGATCATATATATCAGACGCCTTAAATCCGTAATTATTTTCAGCCAGAGCCTTTTCAACATAAATCGTTCCACCCATGAAAACGGGGTTTGTCATTTTTTTCTTAAATAATTGAATTTCGGAACAGACCTTATAAACCCCCTCGCTTAAGGCAAAATGACGATGATCAGTTTTTTCATCACCACTCAGAAAAAACGGATCAGACGACAATGTGTTTTTAGATGGTAAAATAAATCCACCACCAAAAAATAAACGTCTCCCCGGTCCTTGACCATCGTTGAAAACAAGGTAACGAAGCATAAGCTTTGTATCGCCAAGATATCCCCCGATCGCATTGATATAATCATCATCTGTGCCCTCATCTCGGTGATGGATAGTTGTTGTGTCCCCATCCCAAGTCATGGTGCGATTTCCGATTGACTGACCAATGGTAAAATTCCAGTAATTGGAAAGGCCAATAGTTATAGCGGGTGATAGAACGACGGATGTCAAGGTCCCCTCGTGGTCGAAGCCTTCGCCCGCACCTGGAAGCGCCTCATGCCACCAATCAATGTATTGATTTGAATTATCAAGGCCAAACATGACCTGCCCAGCCCAAAGACCCACTCCTCTATCAGAATTGCCGACCGGCAACGATGGATTACTTCACAATGCTCACTGTCCACGCAGAGAGAGCACCAGCAAAAGGAATGTAATAATGATTTTCATGGGGAAATAAATTAAGGCTCTATTTTATCAAAACTAGATAAACAAAAGCACAAGAAACGTGACCTTTCAATAAAATGATGTAATTTAAAAACAGAAATATTTTTTATATTTATATTAAAAACAGTCTTTTTTCCAAGCCGATTATTATAGGCGCCTATGCAAGCATTTCTCCAGACTGGGCTAATTCTTTTGCAACATCTATACCAAGTTTAATATTATTAATAGCTAAGGCCCGATTTGTTTCCAGGCTTCTCCCGGATGTTTTATTTAAGATATCGCCAAGTAAAAAAGGTGTTAAATCTTTTCCTGTAATATTCTGTTTTGCCGCTGTTTTATAAGAAGCATTAATAATGGACTCAATTTCTTGGGCCGGGATTTCATCTTTTAGTGGAACAGGGTTTGCCACTAGAACAGAAGCGGATAATCCTGCGGAAACATTTTCTCTAAAGAGTGCAGCAACTCCACGAGAAGATGAAACCGGAT
>JABHKE010000123.1 GCA_018692355.1 Fidelibacterota bacterium | reverse complement strand
CACGATTGGTCTATAACAGACGCATCTGGCATGGAAGCATTGATTGATGATGATATGGCGACAATGGATGCAGACAATGCTATGAGTGAACTTGTTGAAGGGCAGCAGTTATCCTATATCATGGGAATCTTCAATTACAGTTTTGGGACTTACAAAGTTCAAATTCGTGATGTAGTAGATTTAGGTGCTACCGTTGGTATTGATGATGATGTAAAAGTAAATCCCTACGAGTATGCACTCCATGATAATTTCCCTAATCCATTCAACCCTGAGACCCAGATCCGGTTTTCCCTGGGTGGGCAGGAAAATGTCAAATTGGTCATCTATAATATCATGGGCCGTCAAGTTAGGACACTTGCTAATGGTGATTCTTTCAATTCCGGATTCCACGTAGTGAATTGGGATGGAAGAGATAACATAGGCGAGAAAGTTGCTACAGGCATGTACATTTACCGGATCAAGGCAGGTGATTTCATCGCAGACAAGAAGATGCTTTTGGTTAAATAACTTATCAATAGAGGGCGGGAAAATTATTTCCCGCCCTCAGCCACGCTACATGCGCCTTTATACTTTACTACTTTCATTCTTTTTAATTATCATTTTATCCTGCAATCGATGGGAATATGATGATCCATCTATTCAAGTTGAATCTGTTTCACCCGAGACACATTTAAGCTTGGTAGCATTAGATACTATTTGGGTTGCACCTCAAATAGACCAAAATGGAGATACAACATTATTTTATATTATTAATTATTTTGATTCATCTTTTGTGATTATTGATTCCATGTGGATTATTGATTCAACCAATCAGGACAACTCCTATTGGGCCTATGATACAAGCAATTTTATGTGGTGGGGGACGGATCTTTCTGGTGAAGATCATGGTTTTGAAACAATTTCACTTTTTGATACATCAGCATTTCATACAATCACAACGAGTAAACAGGAATTAAATTGGTGGGGTGATGACCCCGATGGCGATATTGTTGGGTATTACTATCGATGGAATACTGATTCTGATTGGATATACACTGAAAAAGAAGGTGGAATATTTTATGTCCCAATTAGGACAGAATTAGATGTTTTTTCCTTTGAGATAAAAGCTGTAGATAATGAAGGGAATGAAGATAATACACCGGCAAAATTAGTTGTGCCTGTCCAAAATTCATCCCCACAAATAACATTTCGATATTTATCTAATCCACAAATTTCAGATATTGGGGGCGATACAAGTTTTACATTTCCAACTCGAACATTTATCTGGGATTTGTATGATCAGGATGGGAATGAAACAATTACTGATATTTTTTATACATTGAATGATACTTGTGACACCTGCTGGGCTCGTTTGGCTGGGGATATTAACAGTATTACCTTAACCAATTTAGATCCGGGAATAAATTCAATATATTTAAAATGCAAAGATATTGCCGGGGCAGAAAGCGTTATGATCCAATTTCCCGATTCCACAAGACCGGATGATGCGCAAGTTTGGTGGGTAAGACCATTGATTGGTGATGTTCTTATCGTAGATGATTATCCATTGGATAATTCAAATAATACACTAAACTGGTATGCCAGCATGATGGACACCCTTGTTGGAGAAGATGGATATTCTATTTGGGAGATAGGTGATGAATTACCCTATTCAGCAACGGACCTTTCAGCTAACTTGAATTATTTTAAACATGTAGTTTGGTTTGCCGCATACAATAATACTGCTTCAGCAAATGATACCTACAATGCTGCAGAGGCTAGCCTAATCAATTTTATCATGAGTGGTGGAAATTTATTTATTAACCCTATCGATTTTGAAGATACAACATTTACATGGTTCCCCCTGGATTCTATAGTCACCATAAATCCCAATGGACGGTTAAGGTCGGGTCGAAAGGTGGAAAGCGCCATTGATTCTACATTGGATCTGGAGGTCTCCAGTTTGATTGCGGTGAAAGTAAAGGGATTCTGGCCCGATGAATCAGTATTTGAAGCAGTGACGGAATTATATCATATGGCAGACCCGCAAAGTGGCGATGGTTGGGTGGGGAATCCAACAGTTTGCAGTATAGGCCAGTACCGTGTATCACCTACAAAATTATCTGGTAAGGTCGTCTTGATGACTTTACCACTCTATGACGGGAACAGGGCGAAACTTAATGGTAATGGATCTTCCATAAAACTGTTTCAATACCTTTTTGAAGAAGAATTCATCGAATGAGAATTTTTCTTTTCATCCTTTTATCCATTTCACTTCATTCCCAGGATTTTGGGACAGTTTCTGGTCAGGTGAAAGATGCCATTTCTGGAGATGGTTTGCCCGGTGTTAATGTGATGATTAAGGGAACCTATTATGGCGCCGCAACGGATCTTAATGGGAATTTTCATATCCCAAAAATCAAACCCGGGAGTTATGATGTGGAAGTATCCATGATTGGGTACAAAATAATCTTGAATACAGGCGTGAATATCAATCCTAAAGAAACAACAGTTCTTACATTTAATCTTGAAGAAACTGTTTTGAGTTTTGGTAAAGATGTGATTGTCATGGGTAAAAAACCCCTATTTGATGTGGATGAAACATCATCTATGGTAAGAGTGAGCAAAGAGGATATTGAAAATAAGGTCGTCTCAAGTGTAGAAGATATATTGTCTGAACAAATAGGTGTCACAACGCAGGATAATGAGATTCATATTCGCGGTGGACGAATTGATGAATCCATGTTTGTGGTAGATGGTTTTTCTGTAAAGGACCCCTTGTCCGGGTATTCAGGAAATTTATTTGTGAATGCGGATGCGATCGAAGAATTGGAAATTGTCACCGGTGGATATAATGCGGAATATGGCCAGGCCATGTCCGGTGTGATCAATATTAAATTAAAGGAGGGTCGTGATTATTATGAAGGTGCAATAAAATATGCCAGTGATCGTTTTCTTTCTGGTAATTCCAATTCGGATCGAATTGAATTTAATTTTGGCGGACCGGATCTTTTCTTTCAAACTATTCCAGGTGTTTTTGGGGCTGACCTCCCGGGTCGATTCTCTTTTTTCTTAAATGGCTATGGAAAAATGTATGATGGGAATTTGCCCATCGCTTCAAAACTGTATCCGCATCGATATTGGTCATCTAATTTAATTAGTGATGAAAAATCGGACAAATTCATGGATAGATTAGCATCCCGGGAAAATAATGACTGGCATTTGCTCTATAAAATGACCTGGGAATTAACACCTCAAAAGAAATTGTTCCTCTCCTACGATGCATCCATGAATATTAACCAAGGGTACTATATGCCCCGTGCCTTTGCATCTACCTATTTCCCTTATCAGTACATGAATATCTTGGACAATTATAATACTATTACCCGAGATACACGATTAATCAATATGAACTGGACCCATACACTTTCGACCAAATCTTTCTATGAATTCACTTTGGGAAAATTTTCAACCATGGAACATAGTGCAGTCCAGGATTTGCCATGGACGGATTATCAGGAACGTCTGGACTTGGAACCTATCAATTACAATATTGATAATACGGATCAGGATGGGAATATCCAGATAACATATGGCGATGAATTTTATGATACGGGGTTTGCTCCGGAATGGTATGATCTTTCCAGTGAAAATACTCGAATGGATCTTGATTGGACCTATCACACTGAAACGCGCCATAAACTGAAAACAGGGTTTGAACATACCATCACAGATATCCAGGTTTTGGATATAGATGAGCCATGGAGCGGTTCATCCGGTTTTGGAGCTAACTATGACAGTTACAATGCGAAAACTTATTTTGGGGCTTTTTATTTCCAGGATCGAATCATTTTTGAAGGCATGACCCTAAATATTGGTTTTCGGACGGATTATTGGATACCTGGTCGATATGTGGAGGACGCCATCCAGGACACAAGTAATATCATTATTACGGATGAAGCTCGAGTGATATTTGAAGAAGAAACATTCGATTTCCCCTGGGCAGGTGATCCTTTTAAAATGAAAGCAAGAATAAGTCCTCGATTTGGAATCTCTCATCCGGTCACCGATAATGATGTTCTTTATTTTTATTATGGCCATTTTTCGCAATTGCCTACGTTTCAATATGTTTATGCCAAGATTAATTCAAAATCCCAATCCACGTATCAAGTTTTTGGGAATCCCAATTTGAATCCGAAAACAACGGTGCAATATGAATTGGGTGTAAAACATAGATTCAGCGAAGACCAGGTTCTGGAACTGAAAGCCTATTGGAAGGACATGTTTGATTATGAAACATCCCAGACTATTCGTCCTTCAAATCCCAAATATGCGCACTTGTCCTTCAACATGTATTTTAATGCAGACTATGCTCGCGCACGGGGAATCGAAGCGATTTTGAAAAGCAGGTTATGGCAAAACTGGTATCTTGACCTGAATTTCAATTACAGTATTGTAACAGGAAAAAGTTCATCACCGTTAGATAACCTTTTGGTCCAGGCAGGACAGTTATCAGAAAAACCATTAGGTGAGAATTTCATGAGTTGGGATCGTCCTCTCCATTTTTTCGCAAATATTTCCTACAATCATCCCAAGAATTGGGGTGCATCTGCCCGGATCGAATTTGAGTCGGGTAGGCGGTACACCCGCTCGATCCAGGATACGACCATTTATGTAAATGGCCAGCCCTACTATGAAGGTCCCCGGGAAGACGATCGCCCCTATGCCTACATCAGCGAAACGCCAAAACAAAATATTGAACTGAAAATTTTTAAAACGTTCAAGTTTAATTGGTTAAGGATCAAATCTTACGTTGAGATTGAGAATGTATTGAATCAGTTAACACCTCGCCGTGTGAATCCTTATACGGGTCGCGGATATGAACCGGGGGAAATTATTGGCTATCATTTAGCAAATAGTCCTAATCCAAATACGGATCCATCAAGATACAATAAACCCAGAACTATGGAAATTGGGATACAGTTGAATTTCTGATGAAAAGAATTTTACACATCATTTTCATAATTGGGATGCTTATTTCTTTTGGATTGGGACAAAATCTTTTTCCCATTTTGGGCGGACAGCGGTCCGGTACATCTATATTTACTTTTTTAAATATTGGTGTGAGTGCCCGTGCGGTGGGGATGGGCGAATCTGTCGTTGCCTTGAATCAGGATGCATCCAGCGTTTATTATAATCCCGCTACCATTGCCCAATTG
>JABHKE010000065.1 GCA_018692355.1 Fidelibacterota bacterium | reverse complement strand
TTTCCATCCGAATCCAAATGTTGAATAAAAATATCCCCTTCCGCATCAAATCGATAATCGACCCAGCCAATAAAAACACCACCAATGCCGTCTACGATTGCAACGGGATCTTCCTGTCTTCCCGGAAGATCGGTTACAACAGCACCTGTTGTACCCCACATCAGATCGCCGTCTTGATTCACTTTATGGGCAAAAATATTCCGCATACCGTACCGGGTGTCAGACCAAATAAAAATGGCTTCACCTTCATTTCCCGGCGCTACAGTTCTGTACCATTCAATATGGACACCCTGGCGGATTGGAGCGCCATCTTCGGAGTCGAACCCGCTTGCGAATAATATTGATATAAAAATAGTAATGAAGACTATTTTGTTCATTTTATAATTTCCTTTTTCTGCCATTTATTTGCTTCAACCACCAGACAACGAGTCGGTAGGAAAGCTCAATCAACGACATTATTATTGTTTAATACTTAAAATCTGTAATCCTTCACGAGAACACACCAATAATTTTTCTCCCCAGAATTCAGTTTTATATACATAACCTACAGGGAATATTCCTTTTTCTATCGGTGAAGATGGATCTGTGACATCATATAAAGCAATTCCCTTTGAGCCCAAAGATAAAACTGCAATTCCATTATTTACAGCAATGTGGTCAACTGTTAGGTCTTCTGCAAATCTCGTGGATGAACCTGTTCCTGAAAATTTTCCGGTTGTAATAAAGTAAGCACCGGCATCATCACAAGCAGCAAACACACCATCACTTGTTAGGGTTACTTGTTCCCCATTGCCTTCAGTATCAACGCGTCCTAGTAAGTTTGGATCTGCGCCCAATGAGTCAATTGAATAAAGTTCCACGCCCAACTGATCCACGGCCATAGCAATGTATGATTCACCATCAGAATCGATTCCCTGAGGCTTTCCAGGTGTATAGATCTCACCACCGCCGTAAGGAGTCCATTCAATAAATTCAATATTAAAAATATTGGTTGTATCCAAGTTGTAATAATGCCATTTCATACCATCATCATTATCTGCCGCATACATGATAAATTGGTCTGTTTCGGATGGAAATGAAACGAAACCTTTTGTTTTCGCACTCATAATTGTGTTTCTATAAAATATGCTATCTCCACCATCATAATGAAAAATCTTCACATCTTTTCCAGGTTCTGAAACAAAGATCAATTTATTAGTTTCATCTCTACCAATTAAAGAAGGATCATCAAATCCAAGAAAAGCACCACCTTCCTCGTAACCGGTAAAACCGGCTGATAGTGATTGACTTTGTAAATCCCACACCTGTATTCCATATTGCCCCGTGGCTACATAAGCTGTATTATTTTCAATGGCTACATCCCGTGAAAAACCGTCTGTTTGTAAAACGCTTTCAACTGTATAAGACCAAAGGTCTTCAGCATTGGGCTCAATGCAACCTGAAAAAATGCTTGCTAACAAAATTGTATAAAGAAATAAAAGATAAGCAGGCATGCTTGCAAAACTTTTAATATCGGTCATAAACTAAATCCAGTTCCATTTTGCACCAAAATTGCAATTGATTAAAACTTTTTAAATCTGTTACCCAATTATAGGCTGATTCTGTCTCACGGATCCGATAACGCCCTGATAAGGTTACCTTCATATACTCGGTTAAATTTTTCTTAATCCAAAGGTCGTATTTAGAATCCACATGATTACGCCCTGAATGGAGTGGATCATTCGGATCTTCTGCAGCATAAACACGATTTTCTTGCCTCACGGAAATACCTATTTCATTTAGAAAAGGAATCCCTTTTTGAATCTTGATTGGAAGATACCATTCCATGGTTTCATAGGACCGATTGAAACTGCTGGGACGATCAGGTAAAAAATGAGACTGACTCGTGGCTCTTCCACGATTGACCTGAAATGAGATGTTTCCCAATTTCCTTAACTTCTGGTTTAATTTCACTTTCACGTAATTAATGTTTAAGTCAAACTCTGTGAATGGTTTATCATAATAACGTTGTAAATAACCAACACCCAAATTGACCCAATATCGTTTTGATATTCGATGCGTCAGTGCAATACTTTGATTTCGATCTGTAAATGCACATGGCGACTGTGTTTCAGTACTTACATCACGATTCACATAATGCCGAAGATAAAAACTATCTAAATGGCGAAGAGAGTATTTAATATTTTGATAGGAACCCCATTTGAAAATGGCATCCACTCCTCCAGATGCGTATTCCCTTTCAGGATTATTTCGATAATCTGCCCAATTGAACAGTCCATTTATGGACAATTCTTTTTTCATCGATTTCCAAACTATTTTCTCCCCAGAAACGCCAATGCGATAAACAAAACTATCGAATGTTTTGGCACTACCCATTAGGTCCGAATCCATAGCTGCTTGATCAAATTCTTCTAATGAAAAACGCATAACATTATTGTCGTACCCACCGGTAATTCCTATGGTATAATCAAAAGGTGTTCTAGCCGACAGGCACGACAAAATCAGTAAACAAATAATTATTTTTTTCGGGTGTAACATTAGTACAATATAAAACGTGTCAGTACAGCTTTGTCCTTATCAGCAACTTCAACGGAATAAGTATGTTTCCCCTTCATTACAGAAATTTCACATGACCGCCATTTACCCGGTACTTTATTATCGCGTCCTTGTATTTGTGATACCGATGAGCGCTCCGTGTTAAAATAATAAGTTCCAATGACCTTTTTGCCTTCCCGAACGCGAATTCTATAGGACGCTTCTTGCCCCATGGAATCAGAAAATTCTAAACGGCTTAAAATCCGGAGCGTTTTCTCACCACTTGCTTCTACCTGTAGAGGTAAATCAGAAGTGCATTCATAATATTTGACATCTTTGTTATCTGTCAACAAATGAACAGCATTTTGGTGGATCATAGGCGCCAGCACTTCTTTATTATTCCCTATGGATTCAAATTCTTTTGATACAACTCGTATTAAAACCGGAAATTTCAGGTTTGCCCCTGCCAATAACTCCACACTATGAGATCCTTTTCCCAAGTTGATGAAATAATTTCCTGAATGAGTATATTTATGTTTGGGATGCTGGATAGATTTAATGGTTTTTTGGACTTTATAACCATGATTAACCTGAACTGTATCTCGACCATCAAGCACAATCCGATAGTTGAAAGAATGGCTTTTCTTTTTCTTCCTTAGTACTGGGTAACGAGAAATGAATTCCAGTCTCATGGGGCCCTCCATGGAATAAAGTAGACCTTCATTCTTGATGGGGTAATAGAGTCGTCTTTTCGCGTTAACGATGAGCACCTCCTTTTCTTCCCCATTTCTGGTGGGTTTTAGAAGTTTAGCTTCCAATGGCGATATAATAATTACCGCCAAAAGTAATATTAATGATTTAGAGTATACTATCTGGTTCATGTTGTTTTAAATGTTCTTTTATCTTTTGTTTACTATCCAGTCCTATAGCAAATACACTTCCACCCACTAGCATCAAACAAATTCCAGCAATAGTCAGGTTATACCTTTCCTTGGCATATAAACTGCCTGAACCAATTTCGGGAATTGGAATGGGAGCAAAGGGCATATTAAATTGCTCTGTTAGGGGCTTAATATTGAGAATGTGGAGACCTGGTATATTTTCTTTAATAAATTTAGCAAATACACCTTCTATACCACCCGGGCGCCCGATATCAGTAATATCCGATCGATTAATCACCCCCGGTGGTAATAATTTTAAATTAAAACTGGTTCCAAGACTGGCAACACCTCCACCCACATTGATAATGGCTTTATAATTTTTCACTGGCTGAATTGATCCGAATGTTTCCATTCTTTCTTCTATATTTTTTGCCAATTTACTTTTTTTAATCAGGTGCAGATTATGGGAAGCAATGTTATCCATAATGATCTTTCTCCCTGCGGGTGACAATAAACGACCCATATCATTTCTCCCGCCAATGGATGCAGCAATACTCTTTGCCTGGATCAGTTCATGATCAAAAAGGATTAATTCCATATCCAGCCATGTAAAATCAACCTGATTTGCACCCCATTGAGATGCACCAATACTGGTAATAGTTACAGGATAAACTCCCAACGCTTTACACGCTGTAAGAACCGCTATATTTGCACCGGGCATGGATCCTGTCATTAAAATGGCAACTGTATCTCCCCTTTGCAGATTCACTTGATGCATAAGGTCAACAATTGCTGCAGAAAAATTGGGGTCTAGAGTAGTAAGCTTTGCATCCAGATCACCTTCATCTGTTGTGATGAGGCTAAAAGGGCTGCCGACCAAACCTGTTTCATTGGGGTCATTTTCAATATCTATAAAAATGCCATGCTCCATCCTAGAATCTTTTAAAACAGTCATGGATTTTTTCATTAATTGTGCTGCCATGACTTTGTTTTCATAAGAAGGTGACACATCTGTGGTTTTCATATTGATAGAAATAATGAAACACACCAGGGATAATGTAGCCAAACCAACCAAGGTTGAAGTTTTTTGGATCGCCGGGATGAAAGGCTGTTTTTTATAATTATTCAAAAAGTACACCACCAAATAACAGCATAATAGCCAACTTCACCAAAACTGCTGTCAAGATCACTACAGATATGGTCCGGGCAACACCTTGTCGATCCATCCAATTTGCGATAAGACCCGGAATAATATTTCCTATAACAGCGACGGAACCTATTTCTTCAGGCATAAAAATAAAATTCCTGGAAATATACCCAAAAAAGAAGCCCAGGATCAGTGCTAAAACTATTCGCCGTTTTCCATAGAGGAACATGACCTTTCCCATCCCCTGAATAATAGCCCAAACTAGGATTGCTACACCGAACGTGACCAAAACCTGAATTGGGTGATGGAGATAGAGTGAAATATATCCTGGTACAATGATACCACCAGCGGTGACTCCCAAAGTCTCTGAAAGAACCAAACTTAAAATAATTCCCAGGCCAATACTAATCTCAGCCA
Source organism: Fidelibacterota bacterium (assembly GCA_018692355.1). Classification (GTDB taxonomy): domain Bacteria; phylum Fidelibacterota; class Marinisomatia; order Marinisomatales; family UBA1611. The sequence goes on along the minus strand of JABHKE010000065.1, from coordinate 12,024 downwards.
TAATGCCTGTATTTTGAAATTTGTGTTAATATCTCTTGTCCTGCACCAACTTGATTTCCAATGGCATAAATCAAGGTATCATGAGGCAGACCCACTAACATTTCCACAGTGGATCCAATATCATCATTTAATCCTATTGTTTGAATTTTGGTTGTAGGCGAATGATAGGCAAGCCTGTTGAGCGTTGACTGTAATTTATCTCCTCGAATGATAAAATGATCCGGTTTAATCTCTTTCAAGGTGAGTTCAATCATTTGGCGGGTGCGGATTGGACGATCATCCCTTGAATTAAAGAAGACACAGGTTCCTCCTTCACCAGGATATCGGTCAATAACAAATTTCCAAATCTGAAGTGTAGATACAGGATCATTGGCAGCCATTCCGTTCACAAATTGGATTCGTTTTTCCCCATTGTCCAAATTCCATGCTATTAATGCACCCAAATCCGGTTGGACTTTATGCATTCCCGCTAGTGCAATTTTTCTGTCAACACCTGCTTTTTTACATACATCCAATGCTACTGCCACATTCGCAGGATGCTCCATATAGGAAAAATTGTCTAATTCTTCTTGGGCAATCAATGTTTCGTCAGATTGAATGAATGCTGTACCATTTTGTTCAGCAACTCTCTGTAGGATGTCCGGCTTTTGATCTTCGCCCGTAATTAGTGTTCCACCAACTGGAACTGTATTGCACAAGGAATAAGCCACATCATCTTCCGTGGGACCCATTTCATCTAAATGATCAGGACGAACATTGGTAATAACTCCAATATGGGATTGGACCATCTGATGCTCTGCGATCCATTGATATTGTGGTTGGACTGCCATACATTCCATTACAACAGCATCTGGTTTTTCATCGGCAAAATAACTTAATAGACGAGTTTGTTCTCCAATAGATGGTAGCCTTAAACGATGAATAATCCTGTCTTTTCCTTCGGAATCAATCACACGTGGTGCAGTGCCGGTTGTTTTGGCAAAAGTACGAATTCCTGCTTCCCGAAGTCCGGCAGCTATCAGACGTGTTACACTTGATTTTCCCCGCGTTCCATTCACATGGATGCGGAGTGAGATTGCAGCCAAAGACCGCATATGAAATTGATATTCAAGAATACCGGCAATGCATAATGCCAGCGCCAGTGAACCCAGTACAATTAGAGGTGTGATAGACATAATTATACAGAGATTTTATCTGCCTTAGGAGTTTGTGTATCCTAATACTACCCTGATTAATGCAACCATATCCATTACATTTACTAATCCATCGCTATTGATATCACCAAAAAAGGGATTAACATGATCTTCATAGCCCAGATTGTAATCCACCAACAATAGAATGTCATAAATGTCAACTTTTTCATCGTAATTCAAATCACCCCTCAGACGAATATTACTGCCTCGAGTTGTAAATAGCAGTGATGAACCATCACTCAATTCCATGGCAGCAGGATGATATGAATTATTAAATGTGTATTGAAGTCCCATTGTCATGGTGTGGTCTTCTGTACCTATGGTGCAATAATTTCCATGATTCGTCGACCCGGATGTGTATGATGTATTATTAAAATCCATGTATTGCATCATGAATTCTCCGTCACCGGTGGGTGTTGTATAATAATCAGGATCCAATAAAATAAGCTGAAAAGTTTCTGTCGAATTATTTTGATAGGTTCTCACCCTGGACCATTGAATATAAAACCTTTTTTCTTCCTCATCGTACCAAGTATAAACCCTGCCTTGGCTAGAGACAATTAGATCATCCCAGAAAACAGCTATCATTTTTGATGGACCACCGACCCCAGGAATTTGATAATTTCGAAAAGACTGAAGGGTTGATTCACCCATGGCTGCCCATCCATTGGAACAAATACTGACCTGATCATATTCTTGACCATAAAACTTAAAGGTAAATGGTAACTCTACGGTTTCAACATCATCATTGTTATTTCCGCTATCATTTAAGGATGACAGGTGACTTCCAATGCCACCATACCTATTATCAATTTCAACCCAGTTATATGTGGGTGCCAATGTATAGCCTATGTCACCACTATCATATATGTAATAGCCGTGAGCATCCGGACCAACTGGGTCATTGATGGTTGGCTCACCTATTTGGACCTCAACAATTGAATTGGATTCATACCCTTGAACAGTCTCTACATTTAAAATAAAATGAACAATGGCCCCTGGAAGGGTTTCCTCCGATACAAAAACTTCAAAATAATCACTACCATTCATAGATGAACCGTCACTCATGACCGAAGACCAAGTCCCTGTATTATCTAAAATTTCAATTAAAGGTGATGCACAAGTTATTGTTCCGGTCACTTCAGAAGCATTTACGGTCCCTGAATTATTCAGTTCAATTTTAAAATGGGAAGATTCCCCAGGTGTTAAAATATCGCTGGATGATCCAATAACATCTACACTAGTTGCAAACAAATTATTCCCAGATACACTCACGTTTAGTATACCTGATGATGTTGAACCGCCATTGTCGTTAAAATAAATAATTAAATCAAGATTGGCATCGTCTGGTAATCCTTCAGCAAGTGTAACAACATAAGGTATCGGTGCATCTACAGTATTTCCGGAAGGTATTGCACCATAGTTTACCGTGGCCGATTGAATTGTAACATATCCACTTTCACTGGCAATGACACCATAAACATTCTCAGCATCTTCACTACCAAAATTGGTTGCACTAATAGAAATCTCCAATGTTTCTCCACCATTAGCAACACCATTCCCATCTCCGACGGATTCACCAAAATTATCATCATCAATTGTAAGTGTTGATTCTGAAACATTCACAGATACACCTGGATCATAAATCTGGAATGAACTTTGGTAAGGATAATGATTTTTCTTTGTAACTGTAACCAATGCAACGCCAGTTTGTGATGATGGAATAGGTAAACGAATAAAACCATTAGAGTTGGTATATCCTGATTCAAAGATTTCATCATGCATTAAAATTGTTACCCAGGCTTCTTCCAATGCACCGGACGCTTTTGCCACAATAATATCTATATAATTAGTTCCTTTTGACAGTGCATATGGATGATCCACTGTTATTTGCTCAGGGTATGCACTCCACATGGACAAGGATGATTCACCCATGAGATTATTCCAATGTGAAAAAATATGGCAGTAATTGCTCGGATTAGTTGGATAATTTTTATAAAGCATCATTTTTCCATACATGAGAGCCGCACCGGCAGATTCAATACCTTCAACCAATGCGCCATAATAAAATCCCATATCAACTATATTATTGAACATCGTATGTGTCCCTAAGGTCGCTGTTCCAATACAAGCTACAGATCCCTTTGGATTTGAAGCCGTACCGGCACGAATAAAGGATTCACTGAGTGCTTCTCCACTCCCAAACGACCCAGTACCACACGTAATAACAGTTGCAACAGGGAGCATGAATCCATTACTCGTATTATTCACATTACTAGAATTAAACCCACTTACACCCCAATATCCTCTGTAATTGAAAAAGGAGACACCTGCAGTAATTCCAGCCTGCATTTGGCTTTCCCAAGGAGCATTATAAGCTGTATTCACTTCTTCAAATCCAGCAATATCTAGTAATTCATGAATATGTTCATTGGTAATTACACAAGAAATACCAGATGTTGAAGGGTCACCAACAAGACAAGCTCTCTGAAACCAGTTTTCACCCATATAGGGACTGGATTCATAGTTCAATGTTTTACTTATGATGGTTTGTAAATCGGAGCTGGTATCAAATGAAAGGCGTCCTAGAAATAGGTCAGGGAATTGATCGTTCCCTTCTAATGTTGAATAAGGATGATCACCATCACCGTTATAACTACTCCAAGAATCTGTCCATGTTGGAATATCATAGGGCCCTTCAGCATCACCAATAATGGTTACGTGAACGGGGGGATTATCCCAAGTTTCATAGGCATTATCAATGTAATTCTTCAAATTATTCCTATTGTTTACAACACTGGAAGAATTAACATAATTTACTTCATAGCCAACCCGATGTTTCCAATCCATTAATTCTTCAACGTAATTCATCATGCTTGTTGTGAGATTACTGGGAAGAACGTAAAGAATAGCGGGTTGCTGGTATTCTATTTCATCTCGGCTCAATGATGCATAATTCACTACAAGGGATTCATACAAAGGTTCAAATGCAAGGGATCGTTTGACGGGGATAAATGGCATCTCAACTACACCATTTTCCACCAATTCTACTTCAACACTTTGAATAACCGTTAATTCTTCTGTAACCGGATTGTATTGAAAGGGAGTGACTGATACCTGAACCATGGTTAAGCCGCGCATTACAATGGCATCAGAGACAATTGCAATGGTTTCCGGAAAAAGAGCATTCCGTGCGTAGGAATCGCCTTTTACAAGTTTTCCTGTAAGGTTAGCATCCCAACTTTCGAAAGGTAGAATATTAACATTTGGGATTATTTCTTTTTCCTGGACATTCACAACCACAGAAAAAGATTTACCGGGCTCTACAGCATAATAGGTTGATACAGTGGGCAAATATGGTTCACCGGGGTCACTCATGGAACCAGCATTTTCCATATTCAGATTAATATAACTTTTTCCATCCTGGTCAATTTGCTGTAATTCAAATTCGGGTGTCTCATACTGAATTTTCATAGAAGAGTTCAATGAAACTGCCTGAAAGCCATCAAAGGTTACGGGAATTGGAGTTTCTGTAGCCACCACGAAAGATAGGGCTGAAATGAAACCAATTTGAATATGTGTTTTTGTCATAAAAATATCTATTGTATGATTAATAAGTGGAAGAATTCGGGGTAATAAAAACTACCTATGTAAACACCTATTCCAGCTACCGCTAAAAATGGCGCCATAGGCATAGCCCGATTCTTATCAAAATCTTTTACTAATGAAACGACTATCCATGCTAGTAAACTCAAAACAGATGCAGAAAACAATGTTAAAGCCATTCTCATTGGGCCTAACCATGCACCGAGTACTATCCCAAGCTGGATATCGCCAAATCCCATACCTTGCCGTTTTGTAATAATCCATAAAATTCCCATTATAGTTAAGGGAATAATAGCACCAACAAAAACACCCCACAAAGCAGACACTAAAAATACATTATTAAATATCACTCCGGCTATGGATAAAACTATACCAACAAGAATAAACACAAGGGGTATCTGGAATGTCCTATAGTCTACTAATGCAATTCCAATAAGTATCGTATAGATTCCTAAAAATATAAGAGCTTCAATGTTTGCTAAATGGTTAAATGCCCAAAGCGAACCAAAGATAGATGTAAGCTCAAGAAAATAATTATTTTTTTTTAGCTTAAAACCATCAATAGATAGCCAATTGATGATACTCTTTGTAGCAAAACCTGCTACTATACCTACAAAAATTGGTACTAAAATACTCATAAAATCATAATCCAGATTGTAATGCTGAACCCAAATGGAATACAGGAAGATAAGTCAGAACCACCATCAGGGCTATGACCGCGCCAACAAGAAGAATAAGCAGTGGCTCAATCAACGTGGTCATTCTATCCACAAGGGCATCAACCTGCTTTCGATAATAGTCAGCTGCTCTATCTAATAGATCATCCAGTTCACCAGTATCCTCCCCTGTAGATGCTAGCTGTAATAAAATAGAAGGAAACACTTCTGTACGTCTAAGTGCAGTAGAAATATTATATCCATCACGTATTAAATCAGATGCATCATCTATTGCTCTTTCATAGACTCTATTATCAACAACTTTTCGTAACAACGCTGTTGTCTCTAGAACGGGGACACCTGCACCAATAAGGATTCCAAATGTTTTACAAAATTTATTTAAAATAGATTGCTCCATTAATGATCCAAAAACAGGGAGCTTTAGCTTGATAGAGTCAATTGCAAAGCCACCTCTTTGTGTCTTAGAGATAAGCCATATTATAGAAAAGACCATGAATACAACAAAAGATAAAAATCCTATATTATTACCAAACCAGTTACTAAAGTCAATCATTTGTCTTGTCGCAGCAGGTAGACCCGCTCCTAGCTGTGCATATACCTCAGAAAATTTTGGGATTATAACTAACAACATGACCATCAGCATACAAATAAGAAAGACAATCATAAAGATAGGGTAGTTCATGGCAGATTTGACTTTTCGCCGCGTATCATCTAGATTTTCAAGATAAGATGATAACTCCTCCAAGATTTCATTAAGATTACCGCTTATCTCTCCAGCCTTAACCATTGCAACAAAAAGAGTATTAAAGACACCTGGGTGTCTGGAAAGAGACTCTGACATGTTGAGCCCTTTTCTTATATTATCACTAACAGAGTTGAGGATCTTTTGGAATTTTCTATGTTTCTCTTCTGCGCCAAGGCTCTGTATCGCTCTCTCAAGTGTAAGACCTGCAGAGAACATTGTGGCTAACTGACGCGTAAAGAATACAATATTGGATAAAGGTATACGATTCTTAGCTTTCTCAATTGATAATTGGATTTCATCTAAGAAAGGTCCCAGAAAGTCAAAGGTATCGTCCACTTCTTTCATAGAGATGACCAACTGCCCATTTGTAGACAATTTTTGAATCGCCGTATCTAAAGAGTCTGCACGGATTTCTCCTTCTTTTCGATTTCCTTCCATATTTTTTGTTAAATAAGTATAAACGGCCATTATAATTCTTCTACAGTAGACCTTAAAATTTCTTCGGTAGTTGTCGTACCATCAAGAACGCGAGCAAGACCTGCTTCACGAAGAGTGACCATACCGTTATTTAATGCTGCCTGACGAATATCATCTTCATTTGCGCTTTCAAAAACTAATTTCCTCAGCTCTCGTGCCATAGGTATCATTTCAAAAATAGCGAGCCTACCTTTGTACCCTGTATTACGACATTCAGTACAACCTTTTCCGTGGTATAATGCATCAGTGACACGACCTGGATCAAGACCAATCATTGCTAGCTCTTCTGGAGTTGCAGAATATTCTTCTTTGCAATTATTACATATACGCCTGACTAAACGTTGCGCCATAACAAGGTTTAAACATGAGCCAACAAGAAACGGAGCAATACCAATATCTAAAAGACGTGTAATAGTACCTGGTGCATCATTTGCGTGGACTGTCGAAAACACCAAGTGACCCGTCAAAGAAAATTTAACAGCAATATCAGCGGTCTCTCCATCCCTGATCTCACCAATCAATAACACGTCAGGATCCTGTCTCAGGATCGAGCGAAGAGTGGATCCGAAGGTCAGTCCAATATCTTCAAATACCTGTACCTGATTCACTCCATCTAACTGATATTCGACAGGATCTTCTACGGTCGTTATATTAGTTTTTTCATTCTTTATTTCTTTCAGAGCAGCATACAAAGAAGTTGATTTACCTGAACCAGTTGGCCCAGATACAACAACCAAACCATAGGGCTGATTAATCACCTTTTTAAATACTCCTAGGTTCTGTTTTGGAAATCCTAGGGATGTCAGATTAAAATCAAAACCCGTCTTGTCAAGGAGCCTCATAACAACCTTTTCACCATAAATAGTAGGTAGGATCGAAACACGAATATCAATATCCTTTCCAGGAGACTTAATAGAAAAACGCCCATCTTGTGGAAGGCGTTTTTCTGCTATATTAAGATTAGATAAAATCTTTATACGTGTTACCAGACCACTCAATGAAGAAACGGGAGGAGTCATAATAATCTGTAAAACACCATCAATTCTAATTCGAACATAGACCTGCTTTTCCATAGGCTCAATATGAATATCAGTCGCACGTTCTTTAATAGCCTCCTGAAAAATCAAATTTACAAGCTTAACTATTGGTGCATCTTCCTTAGATGCCTTATCTGGTGATAAATCTATGGTTTCTTGAGACCCTTCATCCCCCGAGACAACTGTAATACTGTCTATCGTTTCAGCAACTTCTGCTGTTTTCTGGATCTCTCCATAAACCTTATCAAGCGATTTCTCTAGGAGTGTTGGACCTGAGACAAGAATATCAGGAATTAAGTTGGTTAGTCTTTTTATGGAATCTATGGCGACAACATCTTCAGGATCTTCCATAGCGATTATAATAGTAGTCTCGTTTCTATTCACTGCAAGAACACGATTCTCTCTTGCAAAATCTTCAGGAATCAAAGCAGCAACAGTGGAATCAGCTTCAAGAAGTATAAAATTATCAGCTTTTCTGTAACCTAATTGCTGGCTGTATGCAGTAGCAAAATCATCTTCTTCGATCATTCCCATTTCAATAAGGGTCACACCGATCTTATTGTTTGTCGTTTTTTGCTGGGCCAAGGCTTCATTTATTCCACCTTCTGTTGCCTTACCATTGTAAACTAAGATTTCACCAAGCTTGGAAAACTGCGGATTAAAATCTGGACTCATAGTTTTGTATTCCGTTTTTATATTTTAATTAACCTAATCACAATCGGTCCCTGTACGAACCAGTAAGATGTCTAGGGGTTCACTTGTTGTGATCTCTGGTATCAAAAGAGTGGCTGAAATACTAGCAGTGAAATCATCATAGGTACAGTTACCAGCATCATCTACATTTGCTAGTGTACAGAGACCCTGATCAAACTCAACAATAATTCTCGCAAAGCCATCTTGGTCAGTTTTAACAATAGGCTCACATCCAAGCATAGAGTACCCGTCCCACTGTCCGTTACCCTCACCTTGATCTGAAGTCCCTTCAACACCATCAAGGCCAAAATCATTGAAAAACTCAGATTTTTCTTGATAATCCCATTCTCCATTTCCATCAGTATCAAAACTATCATGGTAATCATTATAGTTTCCCCAATCTGGTGTTTCAGGCCGATCATCTAGCCCATAATCCCTCCATGAAAAACATTCATCCCCTACACCAGCACCTTCGGCTCCTTCATCAATCCATCCTTCACCCGGATCACAATTACCATTTCCATTTTCATCAACACAACCACTTTCATATCCAACTTCAGAGTAGTCACTAACGCCGGTACCATTGAACGCAATCGGAGCTCCAACAACAGCATTACCATAGTAATCAATCACGATCGCCGTAATCTGAATCTGGGCAGGATCACCATCTATGGAAAAGTTGTGGTATGTTGCACTCGCCATTAGGGAAACTTGACCTGGCAAGAAAAACATCGTAGCATCCCCTTCATCTTCATTAATAAAGGTTACTACCGAATCTCCATCAGCCCCATATGTAAGTGCACGTACACGACCAATAGCACCGATTGCATCTGTTGAATAAACAATATTAGACCGAGCTACGCCTGATGTAGCCGTACCACTTAAGATTCCTTCATTGTTGGTAAAACTAACACCTTCAACAAAAGCATCAATAAGTGTATCAGGGAGTAACGGATCAATTGACCAATAAATATATGTGGAATCTTCTACAGGATTATAATGAATATCAGAGACAATAGCTGCACACTCCGTCTGATAGAACCCTCCTCCAATCGCTTCTGTTGAATTAGGATCATATTCTGCTTCAATGTGATAAGGTGCTCCAGATGATATAATTACAGGAACATCTATACTTGTCAGATCGACCACTCCATCCTGATTACAGTCACAAGTAGCAACTATACGAACTGGACCAGGATCCGTGCCACTATTTATTGATACAGATGCAACACCATTTACCGTATAAATGGTTACTGATGTTGAGCCAGGTGTTTCAAGATAAGCATCGCCTAAAAGAGGTTCCAAAGTAAAGACAACAGGTGTAGGTGTATTAATAAGTGTGCCATTGTCATCATAGACTTCCGCTCTAATAAAAGTTGATTCAAGACCACCACCATCTCTAACAACAATATTGCCTGGTGTTGATGAAGGTATCTGCATAAACGCACAGGACTGGAAGGAAGGGTCTTCAATGTAAACCTGAAGTGAATCCTGTATAAGTATACCACCAAAACCCGGATGAGAGAAAGTTGACATAATATCGGACACACCTACATCTTCTGGATTACCTAAATCTGTAAATGATACAGAGTCTACGCCAACGGAATCTGTAAAACCTGTGGCAGCTATAAATCCCAAAGATGCAGTATAATTAATCTGAGCATTATTCACTGGATTTCCAAGTTTATTCAAAAGCCTGGATACGATCCAAGCTGTTGTTTCTCCGCCATCCAGTGAAATCACATCTGTATCTGTATTAACAAACAAGTTGTATGGCCAGACATCATCAACAGAATATACGTTAAAATTTTCTGGGTCTGTGGTCTTATCTCCGAACTTAGCAAAAATAGTAACACCCTCATAGTTAGGAGTTCCAGGATTATCCTTATAGACATTACCACCATCATCAAACTCAGCAACCACTTGACCATTGGTATTGGATAACACATTTGCATAAGTTATTAACCCAACTGAGACATTACTTGATGTTGCAGTGAATGTAATTGGTATACCTGATATGACGTTTCCAGATGTGTCTGTAACGGTCGCTATCAATCGGGTAAAGGAAACATCCCCGGATATGTCTTCACCAGTAACGACAGTGCTTCCGGTCTCATCATAAGATACTGGAAAAATTTGCAAAGACAGGCCATTATCAGTACCAATTGTAACCTGCGCAGAATCACTTACCGTAGCTGAAAAAGCAGGATGCTCAAATGAACATAATATATTTGCTAGACCAATATCTTCTTGATCTCCATTATCCTGAAAGGTCATCGTAACGGATCCAGTACTATCCGTGGTCCCTTCACTTTCTATATACCCTTTATTTGAATTAAAAAATAATATCACGTTATGCAGTGGTGTATTAGTCTTGTTAAATAATTGCGCTGTAATCTGGGCGGTAGTAACACCGTTATCAAGTTTGATATTGTCTACATCAGACGATACGTTAATAGTATAGGGCCAAACGTCATCTTGTTCCTGATAAACATTGAACTCTACCGTGGCCATAGGACTGGTACCATATGTTAGAGTTACAACCAATCCTTCAAAATCTGGAGTGGTTGTGGCATCTACTTTCTTTTCAGATGAATTCGGTTGAAATACATTTACAACCTGACCATTATCATCCGTCATTGCGTTTCCTCCATTTGAAAAACTCCCGCCCTGTCCATTATGACTGAAACTGATTGTCTGATCTTTAAAAGCCTGACCGCTTTCATTTTTAAGAGTTGCAACAATTCTCATGGAAGAATAGCCCGAGACTACTTCCCCTACACGGTCGCCACCTTCGTCAGCAATGGCCTGTGCCTCTGTGACATCTATCGTTGAATTTGTGCTACTCTGTGAATCGTCCGGTACACGATTATCGCATGCCCAGTTAACAAGGCTAGAACAAATAAGGCTACTAATGATTAAATACTTAGAATATTTCATGCTATTCTCCTTCCTCATTTGATATTTCATCATCAGTATTATGGGCCGGATTATTTAGATCCACACCATCACTCTTTAACACTTCACTAGATGATCCTTTAATTACGTATTCTTCATACTTAGTCATCGCATCTGATTTTGTAATCCCTGTATATGCATCAACCACGATCTTGGGTGTAATCTGTATTACAAGATCTGTTTTTCTCTCAATTACACCATTCGAAGTAAATAATATTTTGCCCACATACGGTAGCTTATGAAGAAAAGGGAACTTGTAAGTTGTTAATTTTCTATCATTGCTTAACAGACCACCAACAACGATTGACTCACCATCTTTCACACGAATAGTTGTTGATGATGTTCTACTTTTTACCCTTGGTATATTTGCATCTGGGCCAATAAACTCAAAAATCGTTGAGACCTCTGGGTCAACTTTTACTGTTATATATCCATCTGTATTTACAGTTGGAAGTATTTTTAGTTTTATACCCACTTCTTCTCTTTGGACCTGCACCTGGCCTCCGACACCACCAGAGCTCAAAATATAAGGAACAATATCCACTAATTTAATACTTGCCTCACGACCATTGATGGTTGTCAACCTTGAATCTGCAAGAACCTCAGCCTGATTATTTTTTAGAAGCATATCAAGTGTT
>JABHKE010000108.1 GCA_018692355.1 Fidelibacterota bacterium | reverse complement strand
TGATTCTTTAGGTATGACTTTATTGGAAGAGTTTGTAGTAGCAAGGAATGGAAAATTTCGTTTTGAAAAAGAAATCATTGCTGATTATTACATAATTAGGGCGTATGGCAATGGAAACGGGAATGGCGGTGATCGGGTTCAGGTAATAAATAAAAATATTACTAATTTAAGAATAAATCTATCTACAGAAGGTTTGAGGCCAAGAGTTTGGGTTGAACGTGGAGTTGAACAATTGACAGTACATTGGTCTGATATTCCTCAGGGAAAATCCTACAATGTTTATAAAAATGACCGCCTGATACAGAATCTTGTGGGAGATACATCCTATGTTGATTTAGAAGTAGCACCAGGAGTTCCAACCAAGTACATGGTTAGGTCCATTGATATTTATGATCTGGAAGGACCGGAGTCTAATTACGTAACAGAAAAAGCATCTTATGCACCACCTGATTTGACCCTAGCTGTCATTGCAGGCGGTTATGCTGTTGAAGCTAGTGGACGAATGGTAAATATAAGTTGGCAGCCGATTCCAGGAGTGGACAAGTATGCTTTGTACAGAGATGACGAACTTCTGGCAAAACAATCAGAACCATTATACGAAGAGAAAGATCTTGAATGGAATACAACTTATGTGTATAAAATAAATTCAATCGATTCAGATGATCTTGAAGGTGTGGATTATGTAGACTCTATAACAACACACCCTGAAGTGACTGCACCCGTTTTCAAACTGGAAGAAAAAATCAATTCCATTTCTCTTTCCTGGGATCCCATACCAGATATGGATGGTAAATATAAGATTATTAGGAATGGTGCAAATATTGCAGATCTTGATGTTTTTGAATTTATTGATCCTGTAACTCCAGGTATTGAATATTGTTATACGGTTGCCGCGGAAGATATCCATAAGACCGTTGGACCTGAAGCAGAAATAAAGTGTGGGAAAGGTTATTTTGCACCACCAGGGAATTTTACGGGAAGAGTATTAAGGAATAATATTGCCTTTAATTGGGAACCTGTGCTGGCAGCATCGGGGTATAGACTTTATAGAGATAATGAATTGATTCTTGATACTCCGGATCTCACCGAATATATAGATGAAAATTTAGAATTTGATAAAGAATATACTTTTGAGATATGCAGTTATGACCAGGATACTCTCGAAGGAACAAAAATCACCTATCCTTTGACTACTCATGAAGAAGTGTTGGCAACTTCTATGAATGCAGAAGCGGACTTGGAAAAAATTACCTTAAATTGGGAAAAGTCCAACCTGAGAGTGGATCATAGTTATAGAATCTATCGTGATGATGAGTTGTTGACTGTGGTTACAGATACGACCTATAAAGATCTTGTACCGCCAGGGCAATTTTTCTGTTATAAGATTACGGTTGTAGATAAGTACGATACTGAGAGCCTTCCATCCAATTCTGAATGTAAGAAAGTGCTGGTGAATTATCCCAGCAAGCTCACAGTAACTGGTGATGTCAGACGTGTCTTATTTAACTATAAGTATATGATTGGAGCTGTTGGATACAATATTTACATGGCTGAGAAAGGGGCAGACTCTTTGAGTTTATTAACAAAAACAAAAGGTAAATATTACGAGCATAAGGGACTTGAATTTGATAAAGAATACTGTTATCGGGTCGCCTGTGTTGATCAGGATGGAGATGAAGGTCCATTATCACCTATCCAATGTGGTTGGGTCTTACCCCCGCCCCATATAACGCTTATAGAGAAACGATTTGTAGAAAGTTCGGGAAATGGAATATTGGATGGTAGAGAGCATGGATGGATCATTGCTAAAATTGTGAATGATGGTCGAAGTCCTGCGCGTGAGTTAAAGCCTTGGCTCGAACCCATAGCCGATGCTATAACACCTTCATTGAAAATTGATTCTGTCGCAATGACACCAAAATTGGATATAGGAGATACACTCACAATCCGTTTTGACCTTTATGGGAAACTCAAAATAGAGTCAGGAGAGCGGAAATTTAAAATCCGTGTTGATGAATTTACTGGATTAGATTTGGAACCAGAGCCCATTTCCTTTACCACTCTAAAAGTTATTCCACCTAATTTGGTTGTGACTGATTTTGCCATCGATAATGAGTGGGGACAGCATTACATCCCAAAAAATGAAATCGTAACTCTATCAATCCGTGTCCAAAACCTTTCAGAAGGTAAATCAGATACAGTAAGCATTCTATTTCGCAGGGATAGTTCTTTTGTTTCGAAAGATGCCGATGAGATCCATGAATTTGGTTTTGTTAATGCAGGTGAATACCTTGATTTTAAATTTGAATTAATGAGCCGGGAAGATGATTTCACTATTTACCTGGAACTTTACGATTATTTTGAAACGCGGAAAACAATCCCTATTCATTTGGAAACGATGAAAAAGTATAAAGGTGCTGATGATTTGATTATAGTAGAAACACCCTACCCGGTAGATTTAAGGGTAGGTGAAGCTCCTATTATACCAGAGTTGACAACAGGTATTCCAAAAGGTTCCACCGAGCATGGTATAATTGGAATTGTATTAGGGAATCTGGATTTTTGGAATCCAGAAATTCTGGGAAAATCATCTACCGCTGATAACGTAAAAATGGTACGAGAGTATTTTTATGATCTTTTTGGTATGGAAGACTACTCAATTATGCCAAGCCAATATTGGCGATTTAGTGAAAAAATTTACAGTCGTGACTTGCAAGGTATCTTTGATCCAGATCTTGGATACTTACGGAAAAAAATTGAATCGAGTTTAGATTATTCTGGTGAAAAATCGTTGGATTTAATATTCTATTACAGCGGTGAGGGTACTACGTATAGAGGTGAAAAAGTTTTGCTTCCGTATGATGCAGATCTAAAAAATCAATATTCATTTTTCCCTCTAAAAAAATTATATAGTAATTTGATTGAAATCCAAAAAATGGAAGAAGTTGGAGAAATAACATTGTTTATGGATGTTGATTTTAATAATTCTGCTTTCCAGCAATATATAGTAAAACCTGGTGAAATAGTAGAAGATCCAAATTCAAAAAAGAAGAAAAAGAAGAAAAAGAAAAAAAAGAAAAAAGGTGAACTTGAAACGCCAATTGTTGTATTGCCTAAAGAGATCATGCCACCGGAATCAATTACAGCATTCTATGCCTCCAATATAACTCAGATCACTTATAATCATCCTGACGTGAATAATGGAATTTTTACTTATTACCTCCTTCGTGGGTTACGAGGTGATGCTGATAATGGTGATAAAAATGTCACTGTTGCGGAGCTCCATGATTATATAAGTAAAAATGTCCAGGATACAACTAAGAAATTGTACAAGGATTTACCACAAGTTCCTCAGCTTTTCTCATCAAATCCAGATAGAGTTCTGTTCAGACTGCCTTAACGACTCTTGCCGGTTTGAGATCACCAACCCCTTATCCTTCATCGATGATCCTTAAAACAGGTCTATTCTTATCACTGGTTGCGTCTGTTTTTGCCGATCCTGTCACTATTTCCGGTACCGTAAATAATCCAGCCGGGAACCCGGCTAAAAAGGCAGTCGTCACCTTGAGAAATATGAAAGATGATATTCTCATGGAAGAAAAAACCAGCCGAAAAGGAAAATTCTCTTTTAAAGATGTGGAACCAAATTTTTATTATCTTGTCATAGAGCATGAGAGTGATGGTTCGAAGCGAATAAAAATTAATCCCAGAAAAACACGGAATGCAGATATCGAATTAATTTTGGAAATAACCGGCGACAATGAGCCGACACGGTGTTATTTATTTTCAGATGATAAACCCACAGATTTTGATCCAATATTAAATGTTAAAGATATAAACGTCCAATCTTCGACAGAACAAATTATTATTACTTGGAAAGAGATTAAGCAGGCACAGTCTTTTATACTTTTTGAAAATGATATTGAGATATATCGAGGTGCAGAAACAAGTTTTGAAAAAAATGAATTTCCGGGAAAGGAATTTTGTTATTCCATCAAAGCATTGGGTGGATTTGGTCTGATGGGTGAAAGGTCAGACATATATTGCACCAGCGTTGCAACTGCCATACCCCGGGATATCGTAATTGATGTTTCAAAAAATACACTTTCTTTGAATTGGGCACCCGTAAATGGTGCATTATCCTATGTCATTTACAGAAATGATGATAAAATTATCAATTCAGATAAAACTAATCTTATGGATTTTGACCTTGATTTCGGTACGGAATATTTTTATAAAATAACTGCAGTGGATGCGTTGGATCAGGAGAGTCATCCTTCGGTTGCAGTTAAAGGTACTACAAGGGATTTTGTGGAACCGCCGATTTTATCTTCCATGAAAAATGATAGTCGCATTATATTGATTTGGAATGAGGTCAAAATTGCCAAATCTTACAATATTTATCGGGAAGGTGAGCTATTGTCATCTGCGCAATCCAACACATTTTCAGATGACGTGCCTTCTGGTAAAAAATATTGTTATGAGATTACATCCGTTGATCAATTTGGTGTTGAAAGTAGCCGATCAAACTCCTATTGTGCAAAAGTTCCTATTCAATCGCCAACAGGTGTCACTGCAGATGGAGGAGTGACTTCTATGCATCTGAATTGGGATGAAGTTTCAGGTGCGGCTAATTACAAGATCTATGAAAAAGTTGACCAGGATTCTCTATTATTCATTAATCAAGTTAAATCTACCCAACTCACTGTTCAAAATTTGGAATATGGTGCTGATAAATGCTATCAGATCTCAGCATTAGATTCTGAAGGAGAAGAGACTGAACTCTCTTCTTCTGCATGTAATGTTATATTGGATCCACCTCATTTTACTATCCAGAAAATGACTCTGATAGAACCTTCTGGCAATAGTGTAATAGATTCCAGGGAAACAGGTATATTACAATTTGCTCTTTTTAATGATGGGCAAAGTCCGGCTCACCAAGTGACAATGTCGATTATTTCTCATGATTCAAGTCAAAATTTATTAGTGGGTGAACCTGCTGTTATTGATACACTTGAAGCAGGCAGAATTAAGTTTGGTAAAATTAGTCTAGAAGGGCTGTTACAAGTAGAAACGGGAGAGCATGAATTTGAATTACAAGTTTCATCTATTAATGGAATAATACTCGATGAACCCTATCTGTTCAAGGTAGAAACAAAATCAGTCATTCCACCAAAACTGATTGTGGCTGATTTTGCGATCGCAAATGATTTTGGTACCCATTATATACCGATAAATGAGATTGTTAATTTAATAATCAGAATCCAGAATGTTGGAGAAGGGGAATCTGAATCTGTCCATGTAAAGATTACGGAAAATAGATCTTTCACTACACCGGATTTCACAGGAAATGTTACCCTACCTGCATTTAATCCCGGAGATTATATGGATATTGAAGTACCGATTATGAGTTTCCAGGATAATTTCTCGGTGGATATCGAATTAACAGATTATTTGAACCGAACTGTTCTCCAAAAACTTAATCTTGAAGCAATGAAGCACTATCGGTCTTCCATGGAATTGATAACACAATCCATTGGTACAGAAGATGTTGATCATTATCCTGATGAACTGGGGGAAATCGATGTGGATCGGCGAATTCCTTTGGGACGGAAAAACCCTAATGCCATGGCTGTTATTTTAGCCACTGAGTACTACGAAGATGGAAACTATCCCCAATTAGATTATGCCAATCGGGATGGTGATGTAGTCCGACAGTATTTTAACCATGCATTCGGGTTATCTGATTTCCAATTGTTACCTTCGAAAACGTGGCAGATGGAAGGGGGGCCAACCGAGAACGACTTCAGGAAAATATTTGATCCGCATCAGGGCAGTCTACGAAAAAGAATTATAACTGCGGAGAAATATTCCGATGTAGATGAAATGGATATTTTCCTGTATTACCGTGGTTATGGAGAATGGGTAGATGGGAAGCCGCTCCTAATACCCAAAGATGCAAAAGTCACCCGTCATATTACCAAATATCCTTTGGAACAATTAGTGAGTAATTTGTCCTTACTATCGGTATTAGGCAATATTCGATCTATTACTCTGTTTCTGGATATTACCTATATTAATCCAAAAAACTCAGTTGGTTCCATATGGAATTTTCCAAAAATGTCTGACAAAATCTGTATACTGAGTGCTGCATCCAATGGAGAATCATCTCAAGTCTATAAAGAGAAAAAACATAGTATATTTAGTTATTCTCTTTTAAAGGGGTTAGCTGGTGGCGCAGATGATGGTGATAATTTGTTAGAAATGGGGGAACTCACAGAATATATCTATAAAGCTGTACCAGAATACGCTAGGACAGTATCCAATTCATCCCAGCAGAATCCTTCTTTTAAAGGCACGGATCTTAAAAGAATTATTCTTGATTTAAGATAATTTTATTGGATTATTGATTTTAATAAGATACTATGGATAGACTTCTCCCATTTTTACCTTTTATTCTTGTGGCAGCAATGCTTTTTGGATGGAAAGAATATGAATCCCATATAATTGAAGCTGCGAATAATAAAAGAGCAGTTTCATTCAATGTCCCTAATGAACCGTCACCTGTCACATTTAATAGAAAATCTCAACTTGAACAAATGGCCTTGGCGGAGCGATCTAAGGTAAAGGTTATGGTTGAGCATGACAATTCACCGCTTACTGATACATACCCCATGATAATGGATGCTACTGAATCATTTGATCCTGATTATGGTGATGAAATCCAATTTCAATGGAAACAAAAATCAGGGTCAAAAGTTGAACTCAAGCCAAACCCCTTTTCTGGTAAGGTTAGTTTTGAAGGCATGGCAGGGGAATATGTTTTTGAGCTCACTGTATCAGATAATTATGGCGCTAAGAATACCGTTATTAAAACGGTAGTGATTGAACCGGAGCCGAACGTGCCTCCTGTAATTCAAATGAAGGTAAGACAAGGATCTGAGTTGAAGTAATAATGAAAAAGACGATTTACGCTAACACCTCAATACCGCCGAATAAAGGGCAATCATGAAAAAAGTTGTTTTAGGAATAGATATTGGCGGCACAAATACCGTTTATGGATTCGTAGGTCAAGATGGAAATATAGTTCATAGTGATGAGATCCCAACCCATGGAAATAAGCCTGTTGATAATTTCATAAACAGGTTAGGGGAAAAATTAGATTCGTTTTTAACAGATAACTCTGATTTCAAATTATGTGGCATAGGTGTAGGGGCACCCAATGCTAATCATTTTACAGGGATCATTCAGGATCCGCCAAACTTGAGTTGGGGAGATGTTGACATTGTGACTCTATTACATGAGAAGTTTAATTGTGACGTTTCCTTGACCAATGATGCTAATGCTGCTGCATTGGGGGAAAGAAATTATGGTATTGCTTCTGACATGAATGATTTTGTTGTCATTACACTTGGTACAGGATTGGGAAGTGGGATTTTCACCGGCGGGCTTTTACTTTATGGAACTAATAGTTTGGCGGGCGAAATGGGCCATTTATCCATAGCAAAAAATGGGCGAGCCTGCAACTGTGGATTGAAAGGTTGCCTGGAAATGTATGTCTCCGCAAAAGGGATAAAAGAAACTGTGATTGAATTTCAAAAGGTTAACCCTGATGATGACTTTTTATCATCGCTCGAGCCTGATTTTATTGATGGAAAAATGATCGACTGTGCAATTGATGATGGCATAAAATCCGCAATCTCACTTTACGAATTCACAGCCGATAAACTAGCCTATGGAATAGCGCAGGTAGCGACAATTTTAAGCCCTGAAGCATTTATTATTTATGGGGGTTACAGCCAGGCAGGGGATAGATTGCTAGGCCCAACCCGCATTGCTTTAGAAACTTATTTGATGGATAATTTGAAAGGGAAGATCAAAGTTCTTCAATCGGGATTACCAACTGGACAAGCGGGTATTTTGGGTGCCGTATCCTTGCTCTGGAAATAATTTTCCTACATAAAAAATAGTAACTAAGAATTCTGGTCGTTTCCTTTTTTAATAAAGTAATAGAAACAAAGAACCCCGCAAATCGCGGGGTTCTTTGTCGACAAATTGCGCGTAGCGGAGGAGGGACTCGAACCCCCGACACCCGGATTATGATTCCGGTGCTCTAACCAGCTGAGCTACTCCGCCAAAAATTTTGTTTATTTCGACAAATTCTAGTAGAAAAAAGCCTGTAAAATTAAGCGGAAATTTCACTCAAAACTAACTGGAATTCGTTGATAAAAATTAACTATATCCCTGAATTTTTACATGTAATTTCTGCCGCAAAATTTTGAATAAAGGAGTAAAAAATGTATACTTCCATTGATCAATTTATGGATACTGTCCGTAATAAAAATGCTGGTGAGGTAGAGTTTCACCAAGCTGTCCATGAGGTTGTGGAATCTCTTTGGGATTTTTTACAGGATAATCCCACTTATTTACATGCAAAAATTTTAGATCGAATTGTCGAACCTGAGCGGATAATCCAATTTAGAGTTCCTTGGCGAAATGATCGAGGAGAGGTAGAAGTAAATCGTGGATTCCGTGTGGAATTCAACTCCGCCATTGGACCCTATAAGGGTGGCCTCCGGTTTCATCCATCAGTCAATCTTTCTATTTTGAAATTTCTTGGGTTTGAGCAAATTTTTAAAAATAGTTTAACTACACTTCCTATGGGCGGTGGAAAAGGTGGGTCTGATTTTGATCCAAAAGGAAAATCTGATAACGAGGTTATGAGTTTTTGCCAAAGTTTTATGACAGAACTCTGTCGCCATATTGGTGCGGATACAGATGTGCCGGCAGGTGATATTGGTGTTGGCGGCCGTGAAATTGGTTACATGTTTGGTCAATATAAAAGGATACGGAATGAATTTACCGGTGTCTTAACCGGAAAAGGTCTCAATTGGGGCGGTTCTTTGATCCGGCCCGAAGCGACGGGATACGGATGCGTTTATTTTGCAGAAGAAATGTTAAATCACGTCGGTGATAGTTTTAATGGAAAAACCGTGGCAGTATCCGGTTCAGGGAATGTTGCCCAATTTGCTACTCAAAAAGCAACTGAACTTGGAGCAAAAGTTGTGACATTATCAGATTCATCGGGCTCAATCCATGATGAAAATGGTATTGATGCTGATAAGTTAGCCTGGGTTATGGATCTCAAGAATAATCGCCGTGGACGGATCAAAGAATATGCTGATAAATTTGGTGCAACCTTCCTTGAGAATGAGCGGCCCTGGTCGGTTTCCTGTGATATTGCACTGCCCTGCGCAACTCAAAATGAGATCAGTGGTGACAATGCCAAAACGATGATTTCTAATGGATGTAAAGTTGTGTCTGAAGGTGCAAACATGCCGACAGACCCAGAAGCAGTAAATATATTTATAGATGCTGGTATTTTATTTGGACCAGGAAAAGCAGCCAATGCAGGCGGTGTAGCAACCAGTGGATTAGAAATGAGTCAAAACAGTATGCGTTTGAATTGGAGCAGAGAAGAAGTTGATAGCAAACTGCACACTATTATGAAAAATATCCATGAAGCATGTGTGATCCATGGTACTGAGAATGGAAGTGTAAATTATGTAAAGGGCGCAAATATTGCAGGATTTATTAAAATTGCAGACTCCATGCTGGACCAAGGTGTAGTTTAAATATATATATAGCCAATTTGAGTCCACAATTTTAGGGACTTGGCAATCTGTTAGATAACAAACAAAACGAAATAACCGAAAAACTTTGTTCCTCGAAATAGTAGTAAATAATCAGATTCCGCTAGAATCATCTTCATCCATCATTTCCGGTGTGTCCGGTTTAGGTTGGTATATAACCCCAGCACCGGTCATTCCATTTAATGTTGCCAAAAAAGGCTGATTAAATCGATACCAATCCACGTATCGCCCAGATTGTTTCAGATTGTCCTGAGATAACCAATCCAGATTTAAAATATCGTTCTTTCTTTTAGGATCGATGGTGATGTAAGCTACGTGTAGACTGGTAATGTTTTGGAAAAAATGACTTCCGAAAGATGGATCTACTGGCATATCCTTCCGTCCAACTTCAATAATGATTTTTGCCTGTGAAATCTGTCTCCAGTCGACGGGAATTCCCAACCATGGATCTGCTGATCCCCATCTACCGGGACCTGAGATAATATAATGTTCTTTCAAACCAAATTCCTGGTTGATCATTTCCACTTCTTTTGCAATCTCGGGTGTTTTTGCAGGATCGAATGAATCATGCCGTACAACAATTAAATCTCGAATTTGATCAATTTTCCCGTCACCCAAAGTGATTTGACTTTTACAAAATACTTCTACATCTGTTAAATTAGTTTGAATTGATTTTAATCCTGTTAATACAATAGGTTTTATTTGTAATAGGCAAAATTCCGGTTTTTTATTTTTATTTATATTGACAGCAAACTCAATTTCAATTGGACATCCCATGGCTGCTTTTCCCAAAGACAAAATCCGTTTGGAAATTTTAGCAAGGGGAATCATATTCCATTTTAATATAGGTGAGAAAGAGACGACCCTAGTTCCGGATCTAGACAAGGAATCTCGGAGTGTATTATCATCTTTGGAGATTACGCTACCAAGCCATTTAAGGGCGCCATCCTCTTCAGCGCTTTGTAAGGGAAAGGTGTGAAGATCTTCATGAGAATTATTATCAGATGCTTTAAGTGGTAATCCATAGAACTGGTTTTGAGAATTTTGTTTTGTTGCTTTCACTGAATAAAATTGTGGTAGGATCAGGGGATATTCTGGAGATATTCTAAGACATTTTTCACCATCTACAATTGTCCTTCCAAATCCTAGTGCAAGGTAGGCCACACCTTCGTCACGCTTCATATAAGAAACCGGGTAATAATTTATACTTTTTAAAACACCGCTAAATGTTGGATAAAACCGTTTGCTTTTGTAAGACTGACCTACAAGTTCTTGAATGACAACAGCCATTTTTTCTTCTTCGATCCTATGGCCAGTAGAATCTAATAATGATTTGGCTTCACCTTTAAATGTTGATGCGAAAACACTCTTTATAGCTATCATCAATTCATTCAACCTTTTTTTTGTTGATCTTGAATTATTGGGTAGCATTATGGTTTTATAGCTACCGGCAAGAGGTTGATATTGTGAATCTTCCAATAGGCTAGATGACCTTACAGCCAATGGATTTTTGTGATCTAAGATAAATGATTCCAACTTTAGAATTAGATCTATGGAAAGACGAGCCTTTTTAAACGCTTTTTCTAATTTATTTTTATCCGCTATTTTGAGAGTTTTTTGCCATAATTGATTGTCTTTCATGAATTGGTCAAATTCATGTGTTCCCACGACAGCACAATCTGGAACCCGAATGGTTACATCCTCAAATTCTTCCTCAATACCAGATTGTTTAATCATAGACCGAGCAAATGCTAGCCCTCTAGCTTTTCCACCTAATGAACCACCACATAGGCGGAAAAAATCGGATTTTTGTTTTTTGAAGCGAGCAGAAGTATAGTCCAGTACCCTGTAATCTGTTTCGTCCTTTTCAGAGCTTAAACACTCTAATAAATACGTTCTTAATAATTCACCTGAATCAAATTCGTGGGCATAAACGGGACGCAACCTTGAAGCGAGTTTAAATTCTGTTCTTGCAGCGAGCCAATTGGAAAAGTGATGGCTTTTTGCATGGTACAATAACGATTCAACCGGAATTTCTCGAATTCCGTTGATGAATTCATCGATTGATTTGGCACGCCCAACTTCTTTTTTATTAGATATTTTAAAAATAAAGTCTCCAAAACCAAAATTTTCTGTAATGAAAACTCGAAGATCTGTGAGAAGGGTATTGGATCTTTTATGTAGAAATGCTGCATTAACTTTCTTGGCCATTTCACGGTTATCTATATCGGTAGACTGAAGCATAATTGGTATAGATGGGTCAATTTTCCGGACCCATTGTACAAATTTTAATCCCGCTTCAGGATCTTTAATCCCCTTCTTTGGAAATCGTACATCCGAGATCACACCAATCATATTATTTTTGTATTTCTTAACAAAATTTTGTGCTGTTTCAAAGTTAGGCGTTAATAGAATTTTAGGTCTTCCTCTTAGGTGAAGCAATCGCTGGGATTGATTCAAACTTCGATTCACTAAGTTCTTTGTCTGATACATAATCTCTTTATAAATCAATGGGAGAAGAACGGAATACATCCTTGGAGAATCTTCCACTAACAAAATTGAGCGAACATCACCTTTACCAATATCCTGCTTAGCATTTTTTCGGTCCTCCACGTATTTTATAATCGCAGGAAAAACGCTGGCATCACCAGACCAGATAAAGACGCGATTAATTGATTTTGGTGTAATAGTTTCAGGTAGTTGCTTAAGCTCTGTTTCATCAAATACCAGAAGAATCACTGGTTTTCTGGGGTATTGCTCCTTAATGGCAGTACCAAGAGAAATTGGATCTTGATCTTCAATCCGGAGCATGACAATAACCAGATTGAATTTCTTTTTAACCATTATATCTATGGCCTCACGTCCGGTGGAAACACGGGTAACTCGGGGAGCATAATTGAAATTCATGCCAATATATTCTGTCAAAATCTGCTCCGTGAGATGACCATCTTCTTCAAGAATAAATGCATCATAAACACTGGCGACCAGCAAAATCTCATGAATGCGGTGGGGCATAAGATCCTGGAAATTGGTCTTGGATTTGTTACCGACGAAAAAATCAGGCATAGGTGAAGTTACCGCCCTTCTAAAGAAAAAGAAATATCCAACCAATCTACCTTGGTATGTTTTTAGAAATTCCACTAATTTCAATAATCTAATATGGCTATTTTGACAATTGTTCCAAACCTAACCACAGTGGGGAATGCATTTATAAGTTTACTTTTTCCAAATCAGTGTCTGGTCTGTAAAGAAGGAGAATTTTTCTCACAGGATCCTATTTGCCTAGATTGTATTCAACATATGACTCCGCTCCCAATTGAAAACAGGGTTCAAGAATTAACAGTAAATGATGGGATTGATATAGCATTTTCAGGTTGGGATTTTGGCGATGAATTAAGAACTGCCATTCATTCATTGAAGTATGAAGAGCGAGCAAGAATTGGTTTTTTTCTGGGCAAATTATTGGGAGATCAACTTCATAAAAATACAATTCAGAAATTGGATTATTTGATACCCGTACCGCTTCATCCTGTAAAGTTTAGAGATAGGGGATTTAATCAAGCTAGGTGGATCGCAGATGGATTAGGGAAAGCCGTTCAAAAACCAGTCCGTACAAAATTAATGAAAAGGATAAAACATACCATTTCTCAAACGACCCTTGACAAAAAAGAACGATTAAATAACATGAAAAAAGCATTCAAGATCAATCAAGATGTTACGGATAAAAACATTGGTATCGTGGATGATGTATTAACAACAGGATCGACTATTTCATCCATGGCATCCAAATTAAAAGATGCCGGAGCAAAAATAATTGTTGCAATTACCGTGGCAACACCCTTGGAGAAAAAAGATGATACGTACGCTGAAAGCGTTTGATTTAAAAGGAAAAAACATCCTCATGCGAGTGGACTTTAATGTACCAATGGAAGGGGAGAAGGTTACCAATAATTTTCGAATTAAGGCAGCTATGCCCACCATCAATACATGTTTGGATGGTGGTGCAGCTATCGTTCTTATGTCGCATTTAGGCAGACCAGACGGTGAAGTGGATCCTACATTAAGTTTGATCCCAGTTGGAGAAGAATTGGCAGGGCTTATGGAAATGCCTATCAAATTTTCTGAAGATTGTGTCTCTAATGATGCTATTGACACTTCTTTAAGCCTGAAAACCGGAGAGATTCATCTATTAGAAAATCTACGGTTTCATCCAGGTGAAAAGAATAATGATCCAACTTTTTCTTCACGGTTAGCACGCCATGGGCAAATTTACATCAATGATGCATTTGGGACAGCTCATCGCGCCCATGCGTCAAATGTGGGAGTGGCATCTCATTTTAAGCATGCAGGCATCGGATGGCTTGTGGATAAGGAGATTAATTTTCTGGATCGTTTCATCCAAAAGCCAAATCGTCCCCTTACCTTGATTTTGGGTGGGGCAAAGATTGGTAGCAAATTAGGACTTATTCACCATTTCATGGAAAAAGCTGATAACATTATTATTGGCGGTGGGATGGCATTCACTTTCTTGAAAGCTCGTGGAAAAGAGATAGGTGGATCCCTTATAGATGATGCCATGGTATCAACTGCAAAAAACATATTAAATCTGGCTAGAAACAGCCAAGTTAAACTTTATTTACCAGAAGATGTGCTATGCGGAAAATCTCTGGATGATAATGAGCCAAAGGGCCCTTTTTTGATTAATGATATTCCTAACAATCTTATGGGATTAGATATTGGTCCAGAAACCATTACCAAATTCAATAAAATCATAAGCTCATCAGAAACGGTTGTTTGGAATGGACCTATGGGAGTATTCGAAAGGAAAGGATACTCTAGAGGAACACGAGATATTGGCATCCATTTAGCCAACTGTGTAGAAAATGGACAAAAAGTCATTGTGGGCGGAGGTGATACTTCTGCAGCCACTGAGAAATATGGTTTAAGTCAGTTGATGACCCACGTCTCGACTGGCGGAGGTTCATCATTAGAATTGTTAAGTGGCAATCATTTACCTGCCATGAAAGCTTTGGAGATATAATATGAATTTGACACCTATTGTTGCCGGAAACTGGAAAATGCATAAAACCCCATCTGAAGGGGCTTCATTCATCGAATTAACAAAGAATTTACTTTTGGATATCGAACACGTTTCCGTTATTTTTGCCCCGCCTTTTACAGGGCTTTTTGACTTGAATGTGAAACCACCATTCTATTCTGCAGCCCAAAACTGTCATTGGGAACAAACAGGCGCCTTTACCGGTGAAATTTCTGTCTCAATGATTCGGGACTGTGGGGCAGAGTTTGTGATTATCGGCCATTCAGAGCGTCGCCATGTTTTTGGTGAATCAGATGAATGGATTAACCGGAAAGTGAAAGCTGTTTTGGCTGGAAATATGAAACCGATCTTATGTATTGGAGAATTATTGAACCAACGAGAAGCAGGTCAAACAGAATTGGTTTTGAAAAGTCAATTAGAACAAGGATTGGCAGGTGTTGAAGCTCTTGAAAATATTGTAATTGCATATGAACCTGTTTGGGCCATTGGAACTGGTGTGACAGCAAACGCAAATCAAGTTGAGTCAGCACATTCATCAGTTCGTAACATACTAAAGGAATTATATCCTGAATCGGATACAATTCACGTTTTGTATGGCGGATCTGTAAAATCTGGAAATGCAGAAGAGCTAATCCAAATTCCAGGTGTGAATGGATTTTTAATTGGTGGAGCAAGTTTAGATGTTGAATCTTTTGCATCCATAACCCGAACGGTTGAAACCGTTCAATTGAGGACATTATGACAGGATTTTTAATCATTATACATACAATTGTTAGCATTTTGCTAATATCAGTCGTTTTGATGCAGGCTAGTCAGGGCGGTGGTTTATCCGGTACTTTTGGTGGACAAGCTGCCAGTTCGGTTCTTGGTGGACAGAATGCTGGTAATGTTTTAAGCCGAATCACAACTTGGCTTGCAACTTTATTCCTTTCACTGGCTGTTATAATCAGTATGTTGAGTGGACCGGCAACAAACGCATCATCATCGTCAATTGTGAAACAAGCGGCCGAAGACCGCCCAGTTGTACCGGCGACAGATCCAATCCAGCCCGATGGCGAAGCCACATTGGATCTTGGCGGCAACTAATAATTTTATTGCCGAAGTGGTGGAATTGGTAGACACGCATGCTTGAGGGGCATGTGGCCTTAAGGCTGTGGGGGTTCGAGTCCCCCCTTCGGTACATCTAGCAAATTAAGCCCTTTTAACTCAGGGCTTTTTTATTTTCTTCATCGTTGCCCAATTCATTACATCGGTTTAGATTCACCGACTTTAGAACCCTATTGAGATGATAAAAAAACTCATATTTTTACAATTACTCCTTTTGGCTACGATGCCATTGTTAGCCCAGGATATATCCATTTTCTTTTTGAAAGATGGATCCATTATTCAAGGTAAGGTTGTTAATGAAAATCAACAACGAATTTTCCTTAAAACGGAACAGGGAACAATCAAAATCCTTCCAAAGAATATATTAGGCAGAGAAGACCTCGCAAAAAAAGGCGATTTAACTTTTATGGTGGATCGAATGGACTATTTCCAAAACCATGTGAATCAATTGACAGGTCAAGTGAACCATTGGAATGACTCCTTGAATTTAGCATTAGATGATCTATACGAATTATTCAAGAACTTGGAAGTATTACAGAATGAATTTGAAATTGATCTTTTACGACTTCATTCTCAGGGTAGGGAACAAAAAAAGCAAATTACCTATGTCCAAGATGATTTAGTGAATCAACGTGTGGATATCGCTTTCAATAGGCAGAATATGGGGGGCATAGACGATACAGTTTTAACGTTGCATAAACAATTCGATAAAGCTAAAAGGAGATTGGATGTAACGGTCGATCAGTCCTATTTGATCTCAGGAACAATTTCTAATATAAATACAGAAATACAAAAATTAACGGAAGGTCAACAAAATCAACAAAACCAAATTGATATCATGGCTGGATCTCTTGCAAACTTGATTCAAGAGGTTCAACAAGTCCAAAATAGTTTTTCAGCAGTCGAAGAAGGAATAAAATCAAATCAGGACGCAATTCAAAAATTAGCAGAAAATTTAAGCGCACAAACGGAAGAACTCACTTCTGGGATGGGAGAAATGTCAGATGATTTTAATCAACAAATAAAAACAATTGGTCAAACGCTTGATGGTTTTAACCAACAAATGAAAACAATTGGTCAAACGCTTGATGATCAAGATAATAAATCATTAAGAGCGCGGAAAAAGATTTTAAATGATCTCAATGATTTCAAAGATGAATTTTCAAAGCTAAAAGGTAAAGTTACTAGTCTGAATAATGATATTAATTCATTGGAAGGTGATATTAAGGCAATTAATAAAAAAGTAGACAATATACCTACCGGTAAATAGCGTTTCAGTTTTGCTATCCTTCAAGAATATTTATTAAAATCCGACCCCAAAATTTTCAAGTTTTTTTCAAATTAAACTCTAAAGAGAGAATGAGGTAACCATGGTATATAGTTTGCGAACATTTATACTCCTTTTCACAATTACCCTGGTCTTTGCACAGGATCCGGAAAACTTATTAAGCATAGGAGAATCACAATTATCTTCCGGCGACTATACTGAAGCAGAATTATCCTTTAATTCAGCGCTTCAGGCAGATCCATCTTTTGCACCCGCTTTGCAGGCTTTATCCAAACTGCACCTCCATAAGGGAGATTTGAATAAAGCAAATGACTATTCGAATCAGGCGGTACAGGCTGATGAAGATTTTAGAGAATGGGCTAACCAGATTGGAAAAATGATAGAACATGTCCAAAATGGGAAACGAAACGTTCAGCAAAGGCTGTACGATGAAGCGATGGCAGAATACGACGCAATTTCCCAAGCACATCCTTATTTTCCTGATGCTGAGTTTTATAAAGGGATGACACGGTTTCGGCAAAAGGATATTGAGGGGGCTGCACGTCACTTCAGTAATGCAATTAATATCTACCCGGATCATGTTAAGGCAAGGAAAGGCCTAGATAATGTTACAAAACAGTTCTTAAATGCTGGAAACAAAGCGTATAAAAGAGGAAATCTGGGTAAAGCAACTAGTTATTATGAAAAATCCTTGAAATTTGATCCGGAGTTTTATCTTGCGTATTACCAATTGGGTGTGTTGGAAAAGAAACTGGGAAATTCTAAAAAGGCTATAGAATATTTGCAGACAGTTTTGGGTATAAAACCTGACCATGATAAAACATGGTTTACTCTTGGAACGGCGTACGAGTCTGATGGCAATACTGATGAAGCTATTGCCCATTACATTGAAGCAATTGAGATTAACCCCGCCTACACGAAAGCTTATGGAAACCTTGGTAAACTATATACAGAAAACCAGGAATACAAATTAGCAGAAGATATTCTTAAAACAATAATACAGATAGATGCTGGGTATGCTGATGGATTTATGCGTTTGGGATTACTTTATATCGAACAGGAAAAGTTTGAACTTGCAGCAGAGAATTTGGTTATGGCTACATCTCTGGATGAAAAAGATTATTTTAAGTTTTTTAACTTGGCTGCAGCTTATAATCAATTAAAACAATGGGAAAATGCAACTTCTGCAGCACAATCCTGTGTAGATCTTAATCAGAAATTTGGTGGTGGATGGTTAGAATTTGGTTTGGCTGAGATGGGTAGGAGAAACAAAACCCGTGCTAAAAAATATTTTGATGAAGCCCGAAAAGATAGAGATTGGCGGGAAATGGCAGAGCGCAAGATTGACGAGATCAATAATCCAGAAAAATATGAAAAATAAATTATATGTCTGAGCTGATGATCAAAGGTGTTGTATTTGATTTAGACAATACGCTCTTGGATTTCATGAAAATGAAGGAATTTGCTGTAAAGGCTGCAATCAAAGGTATGATTGAAGCGGGATTGAAAGTAAATGAAGATAAATCTTATATCGAAATCAATTCGATTTACGAAGAATTCGGTTGGGAAAATCAAAAGGTATTCGATGTTTTTTTAGAAAAGTCCATTGGCCATGTGGATAATAAATTTCTCGCTGCCGGCATTGTAGCATATCGACGAGCCAGGGAAGCAAATCTTATGGCATACCCCAATGTAAATAAAACGCTCTTGGCCCTTTCAAAATCCGGTATCAAATTGGGCGTTGTCTCTGATGCGCCAAGTCGTGAAGCATGGATGCGCATCTATTATTTAAATTTATACCATTATTTTGATGTGGTCATTACCTTTGACGATAGTGGCGAGAGAAAACCTTCACCAATACCATTTCAATTGGCCTTGGATGGCATGGGACTTCAACCAGAAGAAACAATTATGATTGGTGATTGGCCGGAGAGAGATGTTGTCGGTGCCCAACAGATTGGAATGAAAACAGCTTTCGCACGGTATGGAGATACGTTTGGAACAGTGAATTCCGGAGCTGATTGGGACTTAAATGATATTTACCAACTCGTAGACATTATTAACGAGCATAACAGCAGTGGCTGATATTTTCATTGGAACGGACCTGGTGGAAGTCGTCAGGATTCGTTCCGCTATCCAAGAAACTGGCGACCGGTTTCTGAATCGTATCTATACAAAAACTGAGCAGGACTATTGTAAATCCAAGGCAAATCCAGAAATTCATTATGCCGGTAGATTTGCAGCTAAAGAAGCAATAATGAAAGCGCTAAAATCATCAGGTGTGGGTGATCCAATCTCATTTGAATCTATTGAAATACTATCATCGAAAACTGGTGAACCCATTGTAGTGATAGATATAAAATTTAGTGGCCAGTGTAAAGTTTCAATTTCTCACACAAACTCCCACGCTATCGCATCAGCTATTTACACACTTGAATGAAATTACTAACCCCTGGTCAGGCTCATGAATTGGATCGAGTTTCCATGGGTGACATGGGGATTTCTACTGAAAAACTCATGGGAAATGCGGGGAAACAAGTGGCAAAAGAAGCTATGGAAATGGTCTCCGATATTCATGATTCTTCTATATTAATTTTATGTGGAAAAGGCAATAATGGTGGAGATGGATTTGCAGCAGCTACGGTTTTATTTGAGAATAATTATAACGTAAGAATACACTCTTTATGTAAAAATAATGTAATAAAAGGAGATTCATTAAACTTTTACTTGAAGTGTGAATCCTTAGGGATTTTCACAACTTTTGGGGAATTACTTGCAGATTTTAAAATACCGGACTTGATTATTGATGGTTTATTAGGAACTGGATTCAAGGGTGCATTAAGAAAATCAATGACTCCATGGGTCGAATGGATAAATAATTCTAAATCATTGGTATTGTCTATTGACATTTCTTCCGGGTTAAATGGGAATTCCGGAAGAGTGAATCCGATTGCAGTCAAAGCAAATACCACGGTGGCATTTGGTGCGCCCAAACTAGGAAGTATCTTTCGGTTTGGCCAAGAGTATTCAGGTATAGTCCATACTAAAGAGATTGGATTTCCCAATTTGGAAGATATTGAACTCCCTGGACTTAATTGGGATTTATTTCAAGAATTCAATGCATCCTCGCATCTTCAGAAACCTAAAGTTGATTGTCATAAATATTCCGCGGGAAAAGTATTAGTGATTGCCGGATCTAAAGGGATGATAGGTGCGGCGATCTTGGCAACTTATGGGGCTCTCCGGTCCGGTGCAGGGCTTACATCCACCACGACACCAGCATCCTTAAATGAAATTTATGAACGATTAATTATTGAAGGAATAACCTTGCCTTTAGAAGACCATGGAAAAGGCTATTTATGTCTGGATAATTATGATTCAATCGAAGAGAAATTGGAATGGGCAGATTCTGTAGTATTGGGTCCGGGGCTTGGCCGAGATATTTCAACCCAAAATTTGATAAAAAAATTAGTACGTATCATTGAAAAGCCTCTTGTTTTAGATGCTGATGGACTTTTTCCTTTCTCTAATAAAATGGGCGACCTAAATGATAGGGAATACCCTTTAATCATAACTCCACATATTGGCGAATTGTCGTATTTAATTGGGATTGATAAAGAGAATATCATTTCTGAGTTTCCAATTGTAATGAATGATGTCATGACTGATTTTCGTCATATCGCATTGGTGAAACAGGTTCCATCTTGTACATTTTATAAGAACAGCGCCATGGTTAATTCATCTGGCAATCCCGGGTTAGCCACCGGAGGGACCGGTGATGTTTTATCCGGAATGATCGCCAGTTTTATAGCGCAAGGCATTGATTATTATAACTCAGTATCGCTCGCTACATTTATCCATGGAAAAGCATCCGATGAGTTGATAAAAGAAAAGGGTTACCGTGGGCAAATTGCATCAGATCTTTTAGAAAAGATTCCCCATGTTATTTCTGGATATGAAAAATCCTAAAATTCATTTTTTTGGGTTTTTAGCCTTAATCCTTTTGGGGTCATCCATCCCCGGTGATTCTATGCCACCTGTACTTGCTCTCACTTGGGATAAATTACTCCATGTAGTTGAATATTCTATTCTCGGTTGGTTGGGATATAGGGCTTATTATTCGGCATACCAAAAGCCCATAGTTTATATCATTATTTTTGGTATTATGTTTGGGTGTATCGATGAATCATGGCAGTCTATGATTCCTGGCAGATTTCCTAGTCATTATGATGTTTTCGCCGATGGAATTGGTGTAATTTGTGGCGCCATGACAGGCTCATTCCTGTATAAAAAATCCAAATGATCCACAGTTTATATATTAAAGATTTTGCCATTATTGATGAGATGGAACTTAATCTGAAACCGGGCTTAACTGTTATCACCGGAGAAACTGGTTCTGGAAAATCAATTTTATTGGATGCCTTAAGTGTCTCGCTAGGTCGAAAAGCCGATAAGATCATGGTTAGAAATGGCTCAAATCGTTCAGTGATCGAAACTAAACTAGAAAATAGCACATTCCGTCGATTAATTTTCAGTCACGGTAGAACCAAAGCTTTTTGTAACGACGAACCTATCACCATAGGTGACCTCGGAAAAGTCAATGAAACGGTTGTTGATTTTCACGGACAACATGATCAACAACTCATTTTAAATGTAAATCGTCATATTGATTATTTGGATAGGTATTGTGGACATGATGCTGATCTTGAAAAAATAAGTCAACTTTATTCCGATTTATCAGAGTTAAAAATAAAATTAAAAAATGCTCTTCAATCTTCAGATGAACGAAAGGATAGGTTAGAACTATTAAATTTCCAAGCGAATGAAATTGATGCTGCGAATCCAAAGGTGGGCGAAGATATTATTCTGGAAAATGAATATAAAAGAATGTCCCACATTGAAGAAATTCTTAAAATACTCCGATCATTGCAGGCTCAGATCAATTCTGATGATCAATCTATCGTCGATATTTTAAGCCATAATCATCGATTGGTTGAATCAATGGTTCAATATGATGAGAACCTGAAAGTTATTTCTGATTTGTTACAATCATCCGTGATCCAATTACAAGAAGCAGGTACAGAAATTTCTGGGCAACTCTCTCTCTCTGAATTTGATCCAGATGAAATTGCAGAAGTAGAGGAACGGCTCCAAGTTATAGAAAGCTTAAAACGTAAATATGGGGGATCCATTGAATCAGTTTTGGAAAAACGGATCTATATTCAAAAAGAATTCAAATCTCTGACAAGTCCAGAGCAATCCGAAGATGAGTTACACAAAAAGATAAATAAGAAAGAAAAAGATTTTTCTCAATTGGCGATCCGTCTTCACAAATCTCGGGTACAAAAATCAAAAAAACTTTCGAATAAGATTGAAAATGCTATGGCTGGACTTAACATGCTCGGTTCAGACTTTGAAATTAAAATTTCTC
>JABHKE010000055.1 GCA_018692355.1 Fidelibacterota bacterium | reverse complement strand
GGAAACTCAGCTTAATATTGTAAATCGCACCTTTCCAAAATTCTCTTTTCCCCATGGGCAGAGCAACCTGTTCCCTACAGCTGCAAAAGATAAAAAATGGTTCAACACTATTGCATATAATTATGGCTTAAATTTTAATAACAAAGATCGTGATTATTACGAATCAGTTTTTATTGACAGCTCTGATTCTTTTGGCTGGCTAGATTCAACTAGCAATGAACAAAACAGCGGGTGGGTTCATACGTCATCTATTAGAGCACCCCAAAAAGTGTTTAAATATATTTCAGTGAATCCAAGCGTGAGTTTGAAATCAGTGTGGGTTGATGAATCATTTGATGGAGATTGGAATGATTCTACGCTTTCATTCACCAAAGTTGAAAAACAAGGATTTGCAGCCCGAACCACAGGTTCATTTTCAATAAATTCCAATACCCAGATCTATGGGCTTTTCCCTATACCAATTGGTCCTATGCGGGCGATACGGCATACAATGTCACCTTCCATCGGGTATTCCTGGACACCTGATTTTTCTAAACCGCTTTTCGGAAAGGACTTGGGATATATAATCACCAAAACAGATTCCGCAGGAAAAGAATATTTTCACGATAGATTCGGTGGAACCATGGCTGGAAATACTCCGCGCGCTGAAAGAAAATCCATGAATTTTGGTCTGAACAATGTTTTCCAGGCAAAAGTGAAAAATGGCGATAAAGAAAAAAAGGTAGATTTATTGAGCTGGCGAATGAGCAGTAGTTATAATTTTGCGGCAGATTCCATGCATCTGGCTAATCTACGGTCTTCAGTTCGATCCAAAATCTCCGGAAAATTGAATTTGAATTTGAATATGACGCATGATTTTTACAAATATGATACAGATAGAAATAAACGGATTGCTGAATACAATAAAAATGAGAATGGATTTTTTGATCCTCGACTCACTTCCGCCCGGCTTTCAACCGGCTTTCGGTTTTCCGGAAAAAGGTGGACAGAAAAAACCGATACTGAAATAGTTGAAGATACTACGGATATAGAAGAAGATTTAGCAGGACCGGGATTAATTAATCCATTAAAAAACAGGAAGAATACACTGGATAATTCAAACCTGTGGAGTACCAATGTGAGTTTGAGTTATTCCTATACTGCCACAAATCCTGAAGATCCGCGAAAAACATTCTGGGTTAATACAAATTCTTCTATTAATGTGACTGAAAAATGGCGGATTTCATATAGAGCTCGATTCGATATGATTATACAAGATTTGGTAAGCCATTCCTTTTCTGTACATCGAGACCTTCATTGTTGGGAACTTTCTTTAAACTGGACACCCAGTGGTATGGGTCAAGGAATCAACTTTAAATTGAACGTAAAATCACCCACTTTGAAAGATATAAAGATAGAAAAAAAATCCGGTGTATTTTCAGGACCAAGATTTTAATTCTTCAATTGAACTCTCCAAAACTATGATGGAAATTCTAGTATCGAATTTTAGCAAATCATGATCTGCCCCGAATGCCACGCCGACTATCTAAACCACATCAAGAAATGTGGTGATTGTAATGTTTCTCTAGTTGATGCATGTGTTTTGGATTTGCCTATTCCGGAGATGACTTGGTCTGCGCTCCCGCCTTTTTCAGGGAAGATATATGCAGACATGGCAGGTGAAATATTAGATAATAATGACATCGCCTATTATTTAAAAATGAATTGGGCTTCATCGGCATATTCTATTGAAGCAGCAAACCTTACCGGCGATATTGTAAGAATTTTTGTCCCGAAAGCATCCTTTGAAAAAGCATCTAATCTCGTAGCATCTATTTCTGGAGAGGCTCAATGAATCCAATTCGAAGTATTAAGGGTACACATGATATTTTGCCGGTAGACTCCCATAATTGGCAAACTCTTGAATCTATTGTAAGAAAAATTTGCGCACGCTTTGGGTACAACGAAATTAGGACTCCCGTTTTTGAGGAAACGCGGCTCTTTTCCAGAAGTGTGGGTGAGGAGACAGATATTGTCTCTAAAGAAATGTACAGTTGGGAAGATAAGGATGGTACCAGTCTCACTCTTCGCCCAGAATTGACAGCATCTGTGGTTCGTTCTTTTATTCAACATAATTTGGGTAGGCAAGCACCTCTCCAGCGACTTTATTATATGGGACCGCTCTTTCGAAGAGAACGTCCGCAAAAAGGACGACAGCGGCAATTTCACCAATTTGGAATTGAAGCATTTGGTTCCGAAAATCCGGAACAGGATGCTGAAATTATCGCTATTGCATGGCATATTTTGGATGAGTGTGGATTAAGAAAAGAGGCTATGCTGCAGTTGAATAGTATTGGATCTCCAAAATGCCGTTTAGCCTATCATGACGCATTGAAAAATTATATTCGTCCCAATCTGGACAAATTTTCTGAGACGAGCCGGATGCGTTTTGAGATTAATCCGCTCCGTATTTTGGACACAAAGGCCGAGCACGAACAAAAATTGCTCGTAGGTGGACCTACCGTTTCGGACTACTATACAGACGAAGATAAAGTGCACTTTGAAACGCTGAAAAAATTCCTGGATGCCATGAATATTCCGTTTAATATTAATTCTAAATTAGTCCGTGGATTGGACTATTATTCCCGGACCGTGTTTGAATTCACTTCGCCAGCATTGGGCGCCCAGGATGCATTGCTTGGTGGCGGACGTTATGATAAACTTGTAGAAGCTTTGGGTGGGAAAAGTACTCCAGGAATCGGATTTGCTGCAGGCATGGAACGATTTCTCATTGCAATGAAAAATACGGTACAACAATCTGAAGAATCTAATATTGATGTTTATTTTGTTTGTCTGGATGAAGCGGGACTCTCCACAGCACTATCAATCTCAAACGAATTAAGACAAGCGGGATATAGTCTTGTTTCCGATCCACTTCGGCGGAGCATGAAAGCCCAAATGCGGGAAGCAAATAAATCTGGGGCAAAGTTTGCCCTCATTCTGGGAGAGACAGAAATGGAAACAGATTCAATTGTGTTAAAGAATCTTAAAGATGGTAAACAGGAGATAATTCAGCAGAAAAATGTGAAAGATGAATTAAGAAAATTGACAAATTGATTTTTTTTCTATTATATTATATACGCGGGCGGGAGAAGCCCAAACACGTTAAACAATATTAGGACAACCATAGAATGAGCCAAAAATCTTTACTGATTGTGGAATCACCTACCAAAATCAAAACGATCCAAAAACACTTGGGAAATGATTTTGAGGTTATTTCATGTGTGGGACATGTGAAAGATCTTCCATCTAATGAATTGGGAATCGACCTTGAAAATGATTTTGAAATTAAACTAACGCCTTTGCCCGATAAGAAAAAGTTTTTAACTGATCTCAGAAAAAAGTCAAAAACTGCTGAGCGTGTTCTAATTGCAACTGATCCGGATCGAGAAGGTGAAGCCATTGCGGCTCATCTCGCCAGTGAGATTCCAAAAGAAAAACTCCAACGGGTTCAATTCACCGAGATTACAAAAACTGGTGTTTCAGAAGGCATGAGTAACGTACGGGAAATTGATCAAAACCTTGTAGATGCCCAAACGGCACGGCGCGTAATAGACCGGCTTGTGGGTTATAAAGTTTCTCCGGTTTTATGGGCTACGTTGCAAAGTAATATGAAATTTGTTACCACCGCATTATCAGCAGGTCGAGTTCAATCTGCCGCGTTGAAAATTATCATAGAACGTGATCGGTTGCGGGTAAAATTCCTATGCTCAACCTATTTTGATCTTAAAGCCACATTAAATAAAGATGACGATGAAAATTCTTTTACAGCAACGTTAATCCGGGTAAATGGTGCCAAGATCGCTTCAAGCAATGATTTTGAATCAACAACAGGACAATTAAAAAATAAAGATGCTCTTTTACTTACTGAATCCCAAGCTGATACTCTGGTAAAAGAATTAAAATCCGGCGATTGGAAGGTCACGAAAATTGAAGAAAAGCCGCGAACGTCTAACCCGAAACCACCCTTTATCACAAGTACACTTCAACAGGAAGCGGCACGAAAACTGAGGAGTTCAGCCCAGCAAACCATGCGCACTGCTCAACAACTTTATGAGAATGGTTTTATCACATATATGCGCACAGACTCAACCAATTTGTCAGAAGAAGCTATTGCCGGATCTAGACAGGTTATCCAGGATCTATATGGTGATGATTATCTTCCCGGGAAAGCTATTCGATACGCCACCAAGGTCAAAAACGCCCAGGAAGCCCATGAAGCTATTCGCCCGGCACATCGTATTTTTCGTTCTGTTGCTGAAGTAGAAAAAACGCTGGGTAAAGATGCTGCGAAATTATATGATCTGATCTGGAAACGAACGGTTGCCAGCCAAATGACGCCAGCAAAACTGAAGCAAACAGCAGTGACTATTCAGAATCAAAAAACTGAATTCCGTGCAAATGG
>JABHKE010000131.1 GCA_018692355.1 Fidelibacterota bacterium | reverse complement strand
TGTATTTCTTTTTCTCAAAAGAGCATACAGGAAATTTTGGGAAAGTCACTCGCGTTGGGATTTATTTCCTCATGATCTCTTTTGGTGCATCATTTGGATTTGCTGTTATGGGACGAATTTCACTACTCATAGGTCGTTTTGTAGATTTAATAGCCTACTCTGGTGCCCAGTATCATCATGCCAGTATTTGGGTATTGGTAATCATGGTTGCATTATTAGGGTATTCTGCATTTACTGATAAAGGCGATCCTAACACAGACCTATCATGAAAAAGTATGTCATAACTAAATCGTGGCAATATTGATAGTAATTCAAACAATATTATATCTTCATTTGGTTTACAATGAAAGTCTAAGGTAAAAAAGCTCAGTCAAAGATTGTGCTTTTTTTTATTTATGATTTCGCCAATTCATCTGTCCTAAATTCATCCTGAAGGAGAATAGAAAATATGAATAGAATTATCATTTCAACATTTTTAATAATAAGTATTATTTACGGAATTAATCCACCTCAGAATGGAAATTTCCCAGACGGTTTTTGGGAAAAAATGAGACAACATGATATTGGTCTAAATTATGGTGACCCTGGTTGGGTGAATAAAATATCTAATCAAATAAATGA
Source organism: Fidelibacterota bacterium (assembly GCA_018692355.1). GTDB lineage: Bacteria > Fidelibacterota > Marinisomatia > Marinisomatales > UBA1611. Next base: position 4,419 of record JABHKE010000131.1, on the reverse strand, counting down.
TCCATCCCGTGATACACAATTGGTATTTAATATACCGGTCCTTTTAGGAAAATACGCGGATGCATCAAATACCTATTTTAATGCATCAGATTATCAAAATATGCTTTTTGGGACTAATCCGACAGGTTCAATGAAAGAATATTATAACGAAATATCATATGGGAATTTTCAAGTTGATGGGTCAGCAGGCGGATGGTACGAGTCATCTCTTACCAAGGCACAAGCTGTAGAAAATACCAGGCAATATGTAGCAGAAATTGCAGCACTTGCTGATCCCGATTTTGACTTTGGGCAGTATGATAATGATGGACCTGATAATGTTCCAAACTCAGGTGATGATGATGGATATACTGATGGCATCATTGTTGTTTATCCTGGTTGTATGTCTGGTAATGATAATATATGGCCTCATCAAAGTTCTTTATCTAGTGATTATGTCACGAATGATGAATCGGAAAATGGTAATGGTCAATATATTAAGATTAGTACGTACATGGTATGTCCTGAACTACCAAGTAGCAGTGGCAGTTGTGTCACAAGCGAAATATGCCCCATGGGCGTTTATGCACATGAATTTGGCCATGTGTTGGGATTACCGGATCTTTATGATAGGTCACCCGAGTCCAGTAGTGATTCAGAAGGTATTGGTGAGTGGTGTTTAATGGCAAGTGGAAGCTGGATGGGTTGGTATGGAGACACTCCATCACATATGTCATCATGGTGTAAAATTCAGATGGGATGGATAGAACCCACTGTATTAGATAATAGCACAACTGCTATAGAAATACCGCAACTGGTAACATCTCCATTTGCTTTAAAAGTATGGGAAGATGATTACCATTGGAGTCGTTATTTTTTAATTGAAAATCGACAAGCAGTCGGGTTCGATTCTGAAATACATGGACCCGGTTTGATTATATACCATGTAGATGAAAACAGGGGATGGGGAAATAATGGATGGAGTTTGGGGTCGGTGAATGATGACGAACAAAATAAACTGGTAGATTTAGAAGAAGCTGATGGTGATAATGACCTGGATAATGAGATCAACCGTGGAGATGATGGTGACCCTTTTCCGGGGACATCGGGGAATAGAACATTTGATGATAATTCTAATCCTAGCGCAACACGCAACGATGGCTATGAAACAGGAATTTCTTTTTCAAATATCAGTGATCCTGGGCCTGTAATGACGATTGATATCGAGAAACGGTCTAAGTATGGTTACACTATTGCCTATGACGAAAATGGAATTGCAAACGCAGCGTTCAGTATTGGAACGGAAGATTCATGGTCTGGAGTATTATTTACAGCCGAAGAATCAGGATATATAACAGAAATAGATTTTGGTGTCGTTGATAGTCATTTCTGGAATGATAATGTAATGGATTATGTAGTTTATGTTTATGATTCATTCGATGGGACTTATTCTGGAGATCTAATGTATAGTGTGAGTGGCTCTACCTATATAAGTGATTGGATTACAGTATCAATTGATTCAGTTGCTATTGCATCTGGGCAAGATTTTTTTGTGTCCATTAAATTTATTAATGAACCCAATGCATTTTGTTTTGACAATACAGGACAGCCTTCAGGAAGGTCCTATCTATCGGGTGATGGAGCAATTTATTATAACTATGATAACGTGGGTCTGGCCGATTCCGTTGATGCGAATATTCGGGCTAAAATATCTACTGATGCTTTTGTTGGAATTGAACCCGTTGCTGCAGTGCCAAGCGATATAATATTGTTTCCAAATTTTCCGAATCCATTTAATCCGGAAACTACATTTAGTTTCAATATTGGATCCCTTCAGCATACATCATTGCGCATTTATGATATTCAGGGCCGACTAATTGAAACACTAGTACAGGATAAAATTAACCCAGGATTTCATACAATGACTTGGAATGCATCTGAAGTTGCAACTGGAGTCTATTTTGTGAAACTCATTTCAGGAGATAAAATTAAAACCCAGAAGATAATGGTTTTAAAATAGATTTATGATTCAACTAAGATTTCTCATTGGAAATAGGTTTTATTCTTCACTTCGTTCTGATTTAGAATTTTAATGTAATAATATGTCAATAGAAGAAAGACGATTAGTCGGTATTGTCAGCTGAGATGCGAAAATTTCAGGATTTGAATTAATAATAAATGAATATTATTCAAAAAAAAATATGGGATTATATGTCCAAAAAGGCAGATGATTTAGGTCACCAGCCTGCACCTATTTTAGAAAATGAGCAAGAACGGCTCCAAGATTTAGAGTCGCTAGGGATCGTCAAGGAAGATATAAGAAAGGACCAGCGTTTTTCATCATTACCGAGATTGGCATCCTATCTTACGTCCTGCCCTCAAGCCTGGATCAACATTATTGATAAAGATACTCAACATTGTAAAATTGATTATGGTCAAAATTCTGTATTGTCTTATATGAGCCGTGAAATACCCCGTGGACTTACTGCTTGTCAGCACGTGGTGAATAACAATTGTGAGCCCCTTGTGATTGAAGATTGTACTGTTGATGAGCGAACAAAGTTAGTTGCAGAAGCCAGTGGAGGAGGGTTCCCAAGGTTTTATGCTGGCAGCCCTATTGTGAGTAAGAATGGATTTATATTAGGTACTTTTTGCGTAATGGATGAAGAGCCTCGATCTATATCTCATGAACAGTTGGAAGGATTAAGGTTGTTAGCTGACCAGTTTGTGGAATTACTGGACACGCGACAAGTTGAAGCGCCATCAGTAAATAATGATGATAAATTAGCTGTGAATGGTGATTATTATTCATCTGCATCCATTCTTTTTGCAGATTTTGTTGGCTTCACACAAAAGACAGAAGAAATCCAACCGGGAGAATTATTAGAAATATTAAGTTCCTATTTTAATGGATTCGACCAGATCATGGAGCGTTTTGGATTAAAGAAAGTCAAAACAATTGGTGATGCCTATATGGCAATTGGTGGCGTGCCGGATAAGAATTCTGACCATGCCGTACAAGTGTGCAAAGCCGCTCAGGAAATGATAAAATATGTGAATGGAATGGGTGTTCAGCAAGAAGCATTAGGTAAAGATTCTTGGAAACTACGGGTCGGGATTAATACTGGGCCAGTTATTGCAGGGAATACGGGGGATAATTTTGATATCTGGGGTGATGCGGTCAATGTGGCGGCAAGATTAGAAAGTTCCGGTGAAGAAGGGAAGATTCAAATCTCAGATAAAACAAAACAATTTTTATCTGAAAATGCAAAGGTGACATTTCGAGAAAAAGTTCACTTAAAAAACAAAGGTGAAATGGATACATTTTTTCTTGAGAAAATTTAGATAATGCCTGAACAAACCCACAAACTTGCTTTCTAAAAGCGGATGTAGATACATAATACATGTAATGTTATTATTTAAAAAAATAATACAGATTAGTTTTCTTCTTTTATTTATTGGATGCTACACAAGTTTCGAGAATAAGCCTAATGATGAAACCAATGCCTTACGATATCATCTAGGGACCACTACATCTGCATATTTCCAAAACAGTGTTCAAGAAATTGTTGTATTGTATGGGTATTCGATAAAAGAATATGCTAATTACGGAAATTATCAGATCGCAGATACTTATTGGAAAAATCGTGATCCATATCCATCTGAGTCAGATAAAGGATTTTTAGAAGCAAAAACAAAATTACTATTTACAGCATCAAATGATAGGGTGGACTCATTTGAATATGATGCAAATTTATTTTCGTGTTATTTAGATATTATAAACAGATGCTACGATGGTGAAAAGTGGATAGAGTATAATGATGGGCCTGAACTCCAATTATCATTGGACAGCATTACAAAAGAAATAAATAATGAACTTCTTTTGAACATGCAGGACTTGTAAAGTTAGTGTCACTATACAGATTGGTAATAAAACCCTACTAATTGGACGTGTATGTGTGTTTAAGTAACTCAAAATTAATTTAAATAATTTTTGAATTTATCTTGACATCGTTTAATCTAATTCTATAGCTTCCAATGGTTTATTTATGAGATGACACGTTCGTTTTATGTCTATCTACGTTCTAAACAATCGTCTTGGGATTATGAAATTGACTATAATGTCTAACAATCTCGAAATATATTTAATACTTGTTAATAAAACTCTTTAACGGAGGCTACATAATGAAGCGAATCTCACAATCAATAGTGTTTATTGCTTTTATATCTATAACATGGGCCCAGACCACCGGTAAAATAAGTGGTACGGTTACATCTGAAGATGGAAAAGCTCTTCCCGGTGCGAATATTTCCATCGTAGGAACCAGTATTGGGACAGCATCTGGTGCAGATGGTGACTATACTATTCTCAATATTCCTGTTGGAGCTTATTCTTTGAAAATTGAATATATTGGTTATACTAGTAAGATTATTGAAGGC
>JABHKE010000058.1 GCA_018692355.1 Fidelibacterota bacterium | reverse complement strand
TTTTCGCCATCAACCCAAATACCTATTTCAACTAAATTTTCAGCCATATCCTGATTAATAGATTGTGTGCGTGATCGTCCAAATTCTTGAGCCATAAAAATAGAAAATGATCGCGGATCAATTAATGAAATATTTGAAAGAACTGCAGATAAGGCTGTGTATGGAATAGATGCCATACCATCTTTATCCAGGAAAAACTGGATCCATTGACCATCGGTAGCTGTTGCAATTTTTCTTGATGCTCTTTTTTCTTTTATCATCCAAGATTTTGCTGTCTCCCAATTTATAATTCTGTTCTTTAAAAATTCTGATTCTGTTTTAGTTGAGTTTCGAATTGGATTATCTGTTATTGAAAAATCAAGTGTAATGATAATTTTTTGATAATATCCATTAGAATCGTCACGGGGAGAAATCCGAATCGTCCCTGTTTCTAAATTTTTTAGCTTTTGTTGATTAATCCAATCAAAATCACTTTCTGAGTTCTGTAAAGGTGTAAAAGACAAATCTGATTTATTGAGAAATTGAATTCGAGTTACCGGTAATTCATCGGTTGGAAACCCTACGATAAATGTTATTGGTTGAATATCTGCTTCACTGGTGGCATTGATATCAACTTGTATGAGCAATCGATCTGCATTATTTTGAATAACATTTTTCGATACAGATGCAAAAAGGGCGGTTGATAAAAGTAAAAAGATCGTGAAATTTTGAATCATAGTTCGAAAATTACGGATTGAGTTCATTAACTGCATTGGAAAGTATGGGTTGTCTCCAGTAAATTTAGGTCTTGGTTTATAACGGTAAATACCGTTTTTGTTCCTACGAATCTTAACATAATTATGGAGAAATATTATTCATGTTCGACTTGGATATGATTAAGGGCGTTTATGCTCGGATGGCAGACCAGATCAAAGCGGCCCAGTCCGTCTTGAATCGCCCCATGACGCTAGCTGAAAAAGTTTTATATTCCCATCTATTTGACGGGAAACCTACGGAGGCATTTGGTCGCGGTGAATCTTATGTTGATTTTGCACCAGATCGTGTTGCTATGCAAGATGCAACTGCACAAATGGCATTACTTCAATTCATGATGGCGGGTAAAAACAGAGTAGCTGTTCCATCCACAGTCCATTGTGACCATTTGATTCAGGCCAAAGAAAGTGCAAGATTAGATCTTGCACAGGCCAAGGACGTGAATGGTGAAGTGTATGATTTTCTTGAATCTGTTTCAGATAAATATGGTATTGGATTTTGGAAACCAGGCGCAGGAATAATTCACCAGGTCGTTTTAGAAAATTATGCATTTCCCGGTGGTATGATGATAGGTACAGATAGTCACACCGTGAATGCAGGCGGATTAGGTATGGTCGCCATTGGTGTAGGTGGAGCTGATGCAGTCGATGTGATGGCAGATATGGCATGGGAACTAAAATTTCCTAAGTTGATTGGTGTCAAACTTGTGGGTGAAATGAATGGCTGGACATCAGCAAAAGATATAATACTAAAGGTGGCTGGTATATTAACTGTAAAGGGTGGAACAGATGCAATCGTAGAATATTTTGGCCCCGGTGCTGATAATTTATCATGTACCGGAAAAGGGACTATTTGTAATATGGGTGCAGAGATTGGTGCTACCACTTCCATATTTGGATACGATGATCAAATGGAAAAATACCTTCGAGCCACAGGTCGGGATAAAGTGGCTGATCTCGCCAATGGTATGAGAAAATATCTCAGGGCAGATGATGAAGTACTTTTAACCCCTGAAGATTATTATGACCAAGTAGTCGAAATTAATTTATCAGATTTAGAACCACACCTGAATGGCCCTTTTACACCAGATAAAGCCACGCCGGTTTCACAAATGGGATTAGCTGCCGCAGAGAATAATTGGCCAACCACAATCGAAGTTGGATTGATTGGTTCATGTACAAATTCTTCTTATGAAGATATTTCCCGTGCCGCATCCATTGCAAAACAAGCGGTCGATAAAGGACTCAAAACAAAAGCCAAATTCACAATTACACCTGGTTCTGAACAAGTTAGATACACTATTGAGAGAGATGGTTTTATTGATATTTTTGAACAATTGGGGGCAGAAGTATTCGCAAATGCTTGTGGACCATGTATTGGCCAATGGGCTCGTGCTGGTGCAGAAAACCAAGAAAAAAACACTATTGTCCATTCGTTTAACCGAAATTTTGCAAAACGGGCTGACGGTAATCCAAATACTCATGCTTTTGTTGCTTCTCCTGAATTAGTTACAGCATTAGCTATTGCAGGTGATCTTACATTTGATCCCTTAAGAGATTCCATGGTGAACGAAGCAGGCGATTCAGTGATCCTGGATGCACCTGTTGGTCATGATTTACCTCCCAATGGTTTTGCTGTGGAAGATTTGGGATTTAAACAACCAGCTGAAAATGGTTCATCGATAGAAGTAAAAGTTAATCCAAACTCGGAAAGACTTGAATTACTAACACCATTTGAGCCTTGGGACGGAGAAAATATTACCGGGATGAAATTGCTTATTAAAGCAAAAGGGAAGTGTACGACCGATCATATTTCCATGGCTGGGCCCTGGTTGAAATTTCGTGGTCATTTAGACCATATTTCAGAAAATATGCTGACTGGTGCGGTGAATTATTTTAATGATCTTACCAACAATGTTAAAAATCAAAAAACGGGAGAATATGGTAGCGTTCCATCTACACAACGTGACTATAAAACTTTACGGATACCAACCATTGTTGTGGGGGATGAAAACTATGGTGAAGGCTCTTCCCGTGAACATGCAGCCATGGAACCAAGACATTTAGGTGTAAGCGTTGTTTTAGTCCGATCCTTTGCAAGGATTCACGAAACAAATTTAAAGAAACAGGGCATGCTCGGTTTAACATTTGCTGATAAAACTGATTACGATAAAATCCAGGAAGATGACACATTTGACTTTTTGGATTTGAATCAATTTTCGCCTGGAAAATTGCTCACGTTGAAAATTTGTCATTCGGATGGATCAACAGATGAGATTCTTTGCAATCACACGTATAATGATGCTCAGATCGAATGGTTCAAAGCAGGATCTGCTCTCAACTTGATTAGCGCTCAAAAATAACCATTCATCAATATACACGCCCCCAATGA
>JABHKE010000115.1 GCA_018692355.1 Fidelibacterota bacterium | reverse complement strand
TATCTTACCATCGTTTGACTCATCTCCTGAAGGGAATGACTGCAAGAATAAAAATATCATTAACAATACAGGTGATATAAAAATTTGTTTGGTCCATTTTTTATTCATAATTCACTCGTTCACATACATTAATGAAAATTGAAACCAAAGTCTCCTTAATGAGAACAAGAGAGGACAAAAAGGAAGAGAGCCCATCAAGGTCAGACTTCGGTTTCAAATTTGTATCAGTGTTTATTTTCATGGTTTATGGCGATTATTTTTTTACTTTATTTACCAATTCATCGATACATCCATAAAGTTGGGATTTACTTTCTAATATGAATAGTTTTTTTTGCATTTCATCAATCCGAAATTCCTGATTAATGATCAATTCAATATCAAAATCGACCACTTCAGGTTCAAAAGAGAGTGCAAAGTCACATTCACCAATAGACGATGCAATTCCGGCGCCAAATGCACGGGGGCCGTCATCTGTTTTGATGAGGCCAAATTCAATGGTAAACCAGAAAAACCGTTCAAACTGATGAAACTTTTTATCATCATCGATAAATCTGCAGGCTGTTTCACCAATCTTTTGACAGAATTGAGCATAGTCCCTATTAACTAAAAAAGGGATATGTCCATAAAGATCATGGATCATATCCGGCTCAGGTGTATAGCTCAAATCCCTTTTATCCCTGATAAAATTGCCAACAGGAAATAATCGTTTGGCCAGCATGGGATAAAAACTTTTTCCATCTTCAAGACCGGTGACATACGCCCCATTGAATCCACTTATCTTTTCCAGTGTATCATTTATTTCCCAAAGCTGTGGAATTTTATTAGCCTGGATATCCAATGTTTTCAGTCCGCTATGGAATATATCCACGACTTGGTCTCTTCGGGTTTTTTCATGAGTAGATAAAACAGTTTGCCATGTTTCCGTTTCATCATTGGTAAAAACCCTGTCTTTCAACACCGGTATTATATTACACCCCTTTTTATCTGGTCCCTTTCAATGGAGTCAAATAATGCCTGAAAATTCCCTTCTCCAAAGCCATTATCCCCTTCACGCTGAATCAATTCGATGAAGATAGGACCAAACAGGTTTTTGGTAAAAATCTGGAGGAGGTAAGTATTTTTTTCCTGACTGTCCACCAGAATTTGGTGTTCCTTGATCTTTTCTTTATTTTCACGGACCCAGGGTACTCGGGTAAAAACGGTATCATAGTAGTTTTCGTGAATATCGAGAGTTTTAATATTGGTGTTTTTTAATAAATCACAAGATTCTACCAGATTGTCGGTCAAAAAAGCCAAATGCTGAACACCCGGTCCATTGTAATCATCCAGGTATTCATCGATCTGATTATTATCGTTGTCCCTGCCTTCGTTTATTGGAATGCAAAATGAACCATCAGGGCTACGCAATGCATAGGATAAAAGTGCTGTTTTCTGACCTCTAATATCGAAATACCGAACTTCTTCAAAGCCGAATACATCCTTGTAAAACTTTGCCCAGGTATCCATGGTGCCTTGATATACATTGTTCGTTAAATGATCGATGGCTAAAAACCCTTTAGATTCAGCTACGATTGGATCATCTAGGTCAATAAAATCGTTGTCCCAGATTGAATTATTATCATTATACTGATCAATAAAATAGATCAGACTGTCGCCGATGCCATAAATGGCAGGATAAGCTAGATCCTTAACTGCTTCATCAGCGGGCTTTGCACCGCGTCTTATGGCTTCATTTAATGCGAATTCGGCATTCTCCACCCGCCAGCCCATGGAGCAAATTGCAGGGCCATGTTTCTTGGCAAAATCTGAAGAAAAACCACTTTTTTCATAATTTAGCAAAAAGTGTATCTTATTTTGACGATAATAAATGATTTCTTTATTCGCATGTTTTTTCAATTTGGAAAATCCAAATGCAAAAAATAACTCGGACATTTGATCATTCAAACTTCCATTGTGGATTCCATTTACTGGTGCTGCAAATTCGGTAAACTCAATTCCGCGCATGTTTAAAGGATTGTTTTTACTCATAATTTTCCTCTCTAGCTAGTTTTTTTTTGTCATTGAGATCAATTTGATCCCAGTTCCTTCTCATGCAGCCAGCCAGTATGCCTGGGAGGGAGTTTGGTGCGGTCCCATTCTTCAAGCATAGCGGGAGCTAAGGATTGAATTTTCTCCATTTTCTCCTGTGAGATTGGTGTATTTACGGCCAATTCAAGCCTATGACCATTCGGATCATAAAAGTATATGGACTTGAAAAGACTATGGTCAATGGGTCCCAGTACTTCAATCCCCGCTGCTTCGACTTTGGTTTTGTAATCTAATAATGCTTCCATATCTGCGACTTCGAATGCGATATGCTGTACCCATTCCGGGGTGTTGGTATCTCGCCCCATTTCGGGAGAATCAGGAAGCTCGAAAAAGGCCAGTACATTCCCCATTCCTGCGTCAAGGAAAACATGCATGTAGGGATTCGGTTCTTTTGTCGAAGGGACCTGGCTCTCAGCAAAAACCAACATAAAGTTCATGTCCAATATGTTTTGATAAAACTCCACGGTTTCCCTGGCGTCGCGGCAACGATAAGCCACGTGATGGATTTTTTTTATACTCACTTTTAACCCCTTATTTAACTGTGCACTTTAATCCGTGTTGAACCAATGTTTTGCCAACAGAATTTGAATGTTTTGTAAATAGTCAATCATTCTTTTATCCTTTTTAATAGGAATTATTCACTAAAGTTATTTTGGTGTGAGTAATAATATTTATTTCAATACAGTAAAAAAACTAAAGCCTCCCTAATGAGAACCTGGGACAGAAGAGAGAGAGAGAGAGATGGAAACTCATTAAGGTAAGGCTTCAGTCTTAAATATTTTTTGATCTAGGTTAGGATTAGATACTTTGTGAAATAATTTTTATTCTTCATTTAAATCAACCTAGTTAGTTATGCCACATGTTGAATAAATCACAACAATATAACAAGATAATAATATCCTAATATAAATTATAATTATGTATGAGAACAAGAAAAAAAATATGTGTTTGAATGTAAGCATGAAACCCTTTTTCAAGGGGAAAATCAAAACCAATCGTAAATGCTATATATGTTCCCAAAGTTGTTCCTGTAAAAACGGCGATTAGAATAGTACTGAAAATATATTCGGAAGGGAATTTTGGCATCATATATTCATAGATAATCAAGAGTAAAATATAGTATAAGATATTATTATCCAATATAATACTTGCATTAATTATATTTTAACTTGTAATATTTATACAAGATAACCTTATCCTTTAATAATGTTTTACTCAAAATCAGCCAAATATGCTATCCAAACTATGATTTACCTTGCTGTAAAAAATCAGCAGGGGCTAATTATGGTTTCTGAGATAGCAGGTGCATATCAGATACCACAGTCCTTTTTATCAAAAATTACAAGAACCCTT
>JABHKE010000171.1 GCA_018692355.1 Fidelibacterota bacterium | reverse complement strand
TTTCATCTATTTCAACCTCACCGCCAAGGGGAGATTCAATCTCGCAAAGTTCTGCAATTCTAGTCCGAATAATCTTAAGATAGCGATTAACAGTATTCCGGTTAAGATGGGAAAGTTCACTGATTTGAATGGCGTCAAGATCCAAAGAAAACAGCTTAACCAACTGTCTAAATTTCTTCTCAGAAATATGGGAACGCCTAACATACTTGTTTCTCATTGTCATATAAGAACTTACAGCCTTTTATCTTATGTATTCTAGTCATGACCCTAATTTTAAATGGTGAATTAAATTGCCATTCTTCTACCATAGATTGCGTGATGTCTGTTGATCCATCATCTGAAATAATAAATTCAAATAATTTTAAATCAACAGTTTGTTTTTTTAAAGATTCATACAAATGAACTAGTTCATCAGCTCTGTTATAAGTTGGAGTTATAATGCTGATGATCGGTGGAAGCCCAGCCATTTTTGAAAGTTAATCTTTTGAGATGAATCGGCGGATTCGGTTTTCTTGTCCTTGTGTGGATCTGGTCATTAATTCTCCCAATAAGCCGATAGAGAAAAATTGAATTCCAATGACAATCAGCATAATGCCAAACATCAAAAGTGCCATATGTTTAGAAAAGTGTTCCCCCAAAGCATATTTGAAATAGAGAACAAAACATTCGACAATAAATCCAACATTTAGAAATCCGATCCCAAACATGCCAAACAGGTGTAGTGGCTGTTGTGTATAGCGATTTAAAAATAAAATCGTAATCAAATCAAAAAACCCATGAAACATTCGGGATCCACCATACTTGGTTTCACCAAATTGTCTTGCACGGTGATTTACCACAATTTCAGTGATTTTGAATTTCTGTTGTCCTGCTAAAGCAGGGATGTAACGATGGCGACCTCCATAAACTTCTATCGATTTTACCACAGCTTGTTTATATCCTTTTAATCCACAATTGAAATCGTGGATCTTCACACCCGTCATCAATCTTGTTACAAAATTAAATACTTTCGATGGGAGAGTTTTATTTAGTGGATCATGGCGCGTTTTTTTCCATCCGGAAACGAGATCCCACCCATCAGATAATTTTGATATCAGATTAGGAATTTCTGCAGGATCATCCTGAAGATCAGCATCCATGGTAATAATATATTCACCAGTAGCAACTTTGAAACCCTCTGACAAAGCGGCAGCTTTCCCATAATTCCGATAGAATTGGAGCAATTTAAAATTGGAATTCTTTGTACAGAGATCCGACATCCATTCCGTTGAACCGTCGGAGGACCCATCATCAATGAATAATACTTCCCATGCAGAATATGTGGATAGGCTATGCTCCAATTCCCTTACTAATTCCGGTAAGGATTCTTTTTCATTCAAAACAGGAATAACAACTGATACATTCATTTTTAAATTTGTAATAATCTCCATACTTTTTTCAAATTGAGATGTGTTTGAGTTCGAGTTCGTCCATTAATTCGAATTTTTACAGACTGAAATGAATTGTCATCGCTAAACGTTGCACCAACAAGAGCATTGGATTCATTGTCCAAATCGTTCTTTTCAAAATTAAGGTGCATACTTTGCTCATCACTCATTTCTGTATTATTGAATTCCTTTTCATAGTCCGGTTGAACACCCCATAAAATTTTAGTGATATGTTCTGGCTCCACAATTTGTAAAAATGGGAAAAATTCAAGGATCTGACCATAGGTATATTGTTTATGATCAATCAAATTTCGAGCAGTTACATTGTGTGGGGTTAACCACATGAGTAATGCCTTTCTACCCAATGGGTCTTTGAATTGTAAAAAAGAACTGTCATGCTGTGATATAAATGTAAAAGTCAATGTACCTTGAATAGGACCTTGTGAAACAATTTTCCCTTTTCCAGTACAGGAAATATATTCTGACAGAAGATCATGATAGGTCCTTTGAGCTACTGGGAGTGAAAATTGTGTGCCTGAACCAGCACATCCTGCAAGAATAAGCCAACAAAAAATAATGTAACGAAACATTCAATCCTGTTTTTCTACTTGGTGGATTTTCGGGGTAGTTTCCTTGGACTTAGCTTTTACCACTTCATCCAAATGGTCCTTGATGGTATTATTTTCTGGGTCTATACTTAAGGATTGTCGTATAAAATCAACGGCCTCCTCATAACGATTCATTTTGAAATAGATCCAGCCGATCGTGTCTAAATAAGGCGCTGATTTCGGTGCTAATCGAATCGCATTCATTGCAAGTTCAAGGGCAAATTCCACATCTTCCCCTCTTTCAACCAAACTATAGGCATAATTATTGAATGCTTGGGCATCGGTGCTATCTGTTGAGATTAATTCCATATAAAATTTATCCGATCTATCCCATTCACCAGTGGTATCATAGATAAGTGCAAGATTATGTTTTGTATTTCTCGATTCCGGAAAAATAGCTAACGCTTGAGAAAGATGAATTTTACCATTCCCATAATCTTTGAATTGATAATATGCTGTCCCCAGGAGATATTGCATGGTGAAATCCTGAGAAAATCGATCTAAATGGGGGCTTAATGCTAAAATTGCTTCTTCAGGTTTCTTTCCGCTCAAGGCCATGACAGCATTGTTAATAAATCCACGTGGATCATCAGGGAAATGATCAATAATAAGCTGGTTATATAAAATAGCTTTTTCATTCTCTTCTTTATCTAATAAAAGAGAAACGATACGATGTAACACATTCACATTCAGGCTATCAATTTCAAACGCATCAAACATAACATTCAAAGCCTTGTCAGGATCGTTTAATTCTTCATAAAGGGCACTTTTCTGTATCAATAATTCTGTGGTTGTTCCCTGAATATTTTCGATCCGATGGATCATGTCCAAGGCCACATCAAATTTGCGGCTGAATAAGGTAAGATCTCGAATCGTTTCAAGAAATTTGATATTGTCAGGATCATCTTCTAATAATAATGCGCATATTTCCTCAGCCCGGTCAAAACTGCTGGACGTTAGGGCAATTTGAAGCGCCTGTTCCAATCCGTTGATCGACATGGAATTGATTTGATACCCTTCAATATAATAATCAATTGCCAAATCCCAATTTTTTTGAAGTCTTGCAAGATCAGCCAGAGTAAATAAATAATCCAGATTGTCAGGATCAAGTATTTTTAATTCTTTAAAGACCAATTCAGCATCGATGAACTTATTTTGGGCGAGATAAAGTTGCCCCAGCATCTCCCGAGCTTCTAAATCTTTTGGATCAAGGTCCAAAGCGATCATTAAATGGTCTTCGGATCGTTTTCCTTTACCCAAGCGGCGATAAGCATCTGCTATTGATATATGAATGGTTGCTGCATTGGGATCCAAATCAATCGCATCTTGAAATTCCAAGACAGCTAAAGCATAATTGCCTTGATTCATTAAGAATTCACCCTGCATAAAATGATGCAAGGCTATTTCTTTTTCCTGTTCGGTATTCGCTGATAAAAAAGCAAAACAGATCAGAATGAGAAGAAATTTGTTAATCATTTTAGGTGGGTGCAATTGTTGCATCATCATTGCTGTGAATTTTAATCTGATTTCCACCTACTTGTTTCGCATCATACATGGCTTTATCAGCGAGTTCAATCAAATCTTTCATATTTTCTGAATGGGTTGGATATAAAGACATACCTCCCGATATAGTCATCTGAATAGTTTCATCATTCATAGAATAAGGATAATCGGCAATATTATCTACAATCCTTTGAGAAACAACCAAGGCCATTTCAGGGGTAGTATTAATTAAAATTATGGCAAATTCTTCGCCGCCATAACGAGCAACCACATCAACGGTACGAACATTTTCCGACATTATTTTAGCTACGGTTTGAATCACATAATCCCCATAAGGATGCCCCAATGTATCATTGACCCTTTTAAATTTATCAAGATCAAATATAAGGACAGCCATATGGTGCTGAAAACGTTTTGCCCGTTGAATCTCTTCCGAAAATCGTTCTTTATAAGTTTGATGATTTAAAAGTTTTGAAAGACCGTCATGAGTAGCATTTTGGTAAATTTTTTCGTATTCCATAAGCCAATTCAATGATGCACCCATCACCCGTCCAATCAATGTAAGGTTTTGTTCATCTGCTGTGGTATAAGGCTGGCCTGTTATTCGTTCAATGAAGAGAGAGCCGCGACTTTCTCCATTAGCTATGATGGGGACACCTAATACAGATTGAAAATCAGTTGGTGCTTCATTTGAATTAAACCTGGCAACATTTTCATATGATTCTTTCCAATTTTGTGAAAGAACGACTTTTTCGCTCGCGATTGGCAATCCATGAAGGGTACCATGGCTGGGAAATTCAGTACCTTCAACAAACTCATCTATAACCCCATCTACCAATTTAATTATCGAATTGAAGTCTTTTTCACTTTTTAAGGAAACAGTTAATCTATCATAATAGAAGAATGTCCGAATTAAATACTTGAAATGGTCCAGCACCTGTGATTCATCTGATTTAAAATTAAGTTCAGAAAGAATTTCAATAATTCGAGATTTATTTTCATCTCCCATGATATGTTTTTCTAGAGATTCGAGGCTTCCTAATCCATGGGAGATGAATTTCCCCATTGTCTGCAAGACTGATTTATCTTTATCCGTCATATCAGAAAAATGATCGATTCTTGTTAAAACAAATCCGGCAATGGACTCATGAAGGGAAATTGGACTTCCGATGATACATTCACTTCCTCGCCAAGGTTTATCATCGAATAATTCATTCCAACCATCTTTATCATCTTTTTGATAAACTGTACTAGTATCCTTAAGCATAGAAGAAATAATTGAATTATTTGAGGGAATTGAATCTAGAAAATCATCTGTGTGTGAAGCTTGTAGAGAAAAAACACCCGCTTCAGGATCAATCATATAAATTGCCGAATCAAATTTTGGATTTATGGCCTTTACAGTTGATAAAACTAACTTTTTCAAATTTCCATAGAGATGATCGGTTGTCTTTAAATCCGTTTGATAGGTGGTGGATTCATCCGTATCCGCTGCTTCTGCAGCCTGGGCTGGTGAAGATGTTAATGATCCTAAAAGTTGGCTGTATATCATCAAGATTACAATAATACCAAGCAATATTAAATATCTAAGTATTTCAGAATAATTGGATAAAGATTCAGGGAGAAATAAAAAGATAAATAGTACGAGGCAAAAGGCAGCAAGTGCCTTGGTAAAAGTTGGTAGATTGTTTATTGTTGACATTATACAAAAATCCCCGTCTTTAAAATTAACAAGTTTAGACGGGGATTAAAACCAGTTTGGTGATGAGCTCAAAGATTAATCATTCACAAAATGCATCTGCTTTGAGAAATCTTTTTTAGATTTTATTTTATTATTTTCTAAGGATGAATCTGCATCTGCATCTGCCAAATCCGGAGTACGATTTTTCACATTTTGTAAAGGTGGGTTTGAAAGACTTGGAACAGAATCTTCTGCATAAAATTGAGTTTGTGATGGGGTGCCACCGTCTGCCGGTGAAACCAACTGCATCGACACAAAAACAAAAGCAATCACCAATCCAGTCATTAGAGATGCATATACAGGTGTAAATCCAAAAATAGTGCGCTGAGAAGTTATTGGAATATCAAGACGATTATGATCTGATTGAATCCGGGCCAAAAGACGATCATTGAAATCAGGAGATACTATCACCTTGGGTATGGTTTTCATTTGCGCCATGTTCGTTCGGATGGATTCAACAAGTCCTCTTGCATCCGGATTTTCTTCGAGATAGGTTTCGAATTCTTTCCGCTTGGAAAGGGATAATTCGTTTTCGATGTATTCCGAGATTAAATCTTCAAATTGGTAGCGATTCATCAATATTTTTACTCCTATTTTATCTTAAGTCTTTCAGATCGACCTGCAATTGCAAGCGCGCCCTGTTAATTCTTGATTTGACTGTCCCCAATGGAACATTAACAATACTACTGATGTCGTCATAAGAAAGTTCCTGAATATCCCTTAAAATGATCACTGTTTTGAAATGTTCCGGTAATGCATGAATGGCAGCCTGAATCCGTTTTTCTGCGAATTGGCTTTGTACTTCCTGGCCTATTTCCGGTTGAATTGCAGGTAAGTCATAGTCCCGTTCATCTCGAGTCATCTGACTCAATAGAGTAGTTTTACGTCTTTTTCTTTTTCTTAACTCTGTGTTGGCAAGATTTCGAGCAATGGTATAGATCCATGTGGAAAATTTAGCGATCTCACGATAATAATGTTTTTTCATATACAATTTCAGCATGGTGTCTTGCACCACATCTTCTGATTGTTCCCTATCACCAAGAAATTGGAAAACAAAATTGATCAATCGATCCCGAAATCGATTCACTAGTTCGATATACGCATTTTCATCACCAGCTTGGAACCGAGCGATCAATTGTTCATCTGTGTAAACAAAGGGTGCTTTTTGTTTATCCAATGACATTTCCGATAAATTGAATGAGTTCTGTTTCATCATTACTGTAACTTGTTTTTTGCCTTTTATCAATATTACCTAATTCATTTAAAGCACATTCCAATTTTTCCTGTGAAAATCCGCGGGCATACTTTGGAATTTGCTTCTTTACAGATGGCGGTATTGGCATATAACCACGCGGTTCCCCTAAAGTTCCATTATTCATTTTAGCAAAAAGCATTTCCTGGAAAAGAGTTGTGAGTGGATAAATAAGTGAAATCATGGTATCATTTGATGTGATGATGGTCTTTCCAAGTGCCATGGCTTTATCGTAATCTTGTCCTCCTAAAGCTTGCAGGAATTCCCATCGCTGCCGGTCCCGCTTCCAACCAGAAAACATATCTATATCTTCCGAATTAATGGTATCCCTATCTCCAGTCCAAAGGCACACTTTTTCAATCTCATTATTCAGATGTGCCACCGAATCACCAGCCATTTCTACCATAACATTCACTACACTGGAATGAGCCAATTTTTCCCGTTCCTTAAAAAAGAAATTTGCCCATTTTTTCATATCCTGTGCATATGGCGTTTGAACGTCAATAATACTGATGATTTTTTCAATTTGAGTTAAATATTTGGATTTGGCCATCCAATCATCATTAATCAGTACCAAAATATGATTTTCCATAGGGGATTTACAATATTGTATTAAATCATCAATTGGTCTCCCCTTCAACTGCTGAGGGTTTCTTAAAACAAATAGTTTTTTACTTGAAAAAAGATCACTCATTGTGAGACGATCCATTATCTCCTTCCCCTTCATATCATCTGGAAGCATAAGCGTATGATCCTTATCTGAATCACCGAAAAAAGTTTCTGATACTTTCTGAATAAAAAAAGTTTGAAGGAATTGGTCATTTCCTTTTAGAAAATAAACTGGGTGAATATTCCCAATCTTCAAGTCATTGATAGCGTCTTTAACTTTCATTTTGGGTCTGTAAACTCACAATATAAACAGCAAGGAATGCAAAAATAAAACTCGAAAGTCTTTCAGTAACCAAAGCCTTTAATGCCGGAATGTTTGCCCAGATGATCGTGGTGAGAAATCCCACCAATAAACCGGCGATGATGCCCTTGCGTGTAGTCTTTTTCCACCAGAGCGCCATAACCAAAGCAGGGCCAAATGCTGAGCCTAATCCACTCCAGGCATAACTGACCACGCCAAAGATCTTTTTGCCTTGAATTTCTGAAAATATGGCAATTCCGTACGCTGCCAAACCAAGAACAACAATCATGACCCTACTCAATTTTACCAGAACTTCCTGAGAGAGATCTTTCCCAAGATATTGATGATAAAAATCTTCCGTGACGGCAGAGGTAGACACCAGCAATTGTGAATCTGCAGTAGACATCATGGCTGCAACAGCGCCTGAAATAAAGAGCCCTGCAAGAACAGGGTGTAGCAGACTTTTGGCTAAAATCGGCATAGATTGTTCCGGATCCACAGTAAGAAAGTATTCCGGGCCAAAATAGACCAATGCTACAAGTCCAACTAAAAATGCACCTGTTATTCCCGGCAAAGCCCAAGCAATGGCAATTTTTCTTGCTACTTTTACATCTTTGGAGCTCCGGATGGCCATATATCGAATTACCAGATGGGGTTGACCAAGATATCCTAATCCCCAACTTAATCCACCCAATGCAGTTATGAGTGCCGCAAAACCATCTTTACCACCAAAAAAGGAACTGTTATTATTTTTAAAAACCGAATTCGCAGCCGCTAAACTGTCTGAAATCGTCATTCCCGATTCTGATAATTCAATATATCCGGCAATAGGCAAGATGACCAAAGTCCCGATCATGAGTATTCCCTGGAGAAGGTCCGTCCACGCGACTGCGTAGAATCCACCCATGAGTGTATAAATAATGATGATGGCAGCACCCATAGAAATCCCGGTAATGGGATCTAAATCAAAAAGTGAATTTAGTACCTTGCCTGAAGCGTGAAATTGTGCCGAGACGTAAAACAGAAAGAAAAATGCGATTATGACAGAAGAAAACAGGCGGATGATATTGGAGCTATCATTGAATTTTCGGTGGAGATATTCTGGGATAGTAAGGGCATCATATTTTTCCGTTTCTTCCCGAAGACGTTCAGCGATTAAAAACCAAGATGCGATTATACCAAAAATAATTCCGATTACTGCCCAGGATTCGCTTAACCCAATAGTTATAGCAGCTCCGGGCAATGCCAATAAAAGCCAAGCTGATTCACCGGAAGCCCGTTCAGAGAAAGCAGTAACCCACGGACCGAGTTTCCGCCCTGCCAGTAAATAATCTTCCTGGGTTTTATTAAATTTGAATGTCCAAACGCCAACACCCAGTAAAAATACCAAGTAAAGAATAAAAATAATGCCAATCATATCCATATTAAACCACCAAAGTTATGAGCCCTACTGCGAAACAATATATCCCAAAATAATGAAATTTTCCCTGCTCTAACCAACCAAGGAGCCATTTAAGCGCCACCACGCCTACCGCGAAAGAACTGATCAGCCCTGCCAAAGCAACCGGGATGGGCATTTGAAATCCACCGCTTACATCCAATGCAGTTAAAAGCCCCGCACCACCAATAGCTGGAATTGCTAATAAAAAAGAAAATCGCGCAGCTTCTTTTGCAGATAAACCTAAAAATAGTGCGGCGCTGATGGTCATGCCACTTCGGGATACACCGGGAATAATAGCCATAGCTTGAGCACAGCCAATTAAGATGCATGTTAAAAAAGAATGTTCTTTATCCTGACGATTTGCAAAAGATGATCCAAAGAGAACAACTCCGGTAAAAATGAGTGCACCTCCAACAGCCGTTACATTCTCAAACAGGGAATCAATTGGATCTTTAAACCCCAGCCCAATACCAACTGCAGGCAAAGTCCCGATTAGAATGTACATAATAAATATTTGTGTCTTTTTTGAAGCAAGCGACAATA
>JABHKE010000063.1 GCA_018692355.1 Fidelibacterota bacterium | reverse complement strand
GGTGTGTGCGGCTGTCGTTTGTGCGACAAACACATCTGGATGCATCATACATAGATTAGCAATCTCTTTTCTTCTTTCTGTTTTTCCACCAATTTCTTTTCCAACCATTGACATTTTTGCATCTTGGCCTGTAAATGTAGCGGTTGATGCTTGTCCGCCCGTATTAGAATAAACCTGCGTATCTAAAATAAGAACATTAATATTCATTCCAGATGCCAACATACGAGACATAGCCTGAAAGCCAATATCTACCATAGCGCCATCACCGCCAATTGCCCATAATTTCTTATCTTGCCATCCCATTTGATCCCAACGAGCTCGAATTCCCATTGCGTCAGCTGATACATTCTCAAACAATGAATTTGTCCATGGCACCATAAAAGGATTATAAGGATACGTTGAACCATAAACGGTGTTACACCCTGTCGCTGCCACAAGCCCAATACTTTCTTTGCCATAAACAAAACCCGTTGCTGCCAACATCATTCGCAAAGCTGTTCCTTCTCCGCAACCCATACAAGACCCAGCGCCACCAGTAAACAACATGGAATCGCTTGCTAACATCATATCAACCAAAACGCGTTCATTAATATAATCAGACGGCGTTTCGCCTAATGTATTAAAAAAGTCAAACGCTCCTTGGTAGGTTGGAACTGTTTCATCTTTTTTTGTTATCATAGAAAGCGCTTGGTGGTCTCCGCATGCGTCTACGCACTCTGCGCATCCTTTACATTTTGTTGGATCTACAAAAATCCCAAATTTTGCAGGTTCTTTACCTTGCTTCGCTGGAACCTTGTAAAATTTGTTTGTGTCTGCCCACTGTTGTGAAACCCATCCTTTTAATTCTCCAGACTCTAATTTTGAAATTGTTTCTTCAAGTTTTGATTCTGGAATAGCTTTCCCTAGAATAGCTGTATCTGGGCACTGAGTTACACATTCCATACAGGCAACACAATTATCTGATAAAAATTCAGGTATGTCTGGCGCGATGTAGCTAAAATCACGGAGCACACCAGTCCCAGCTGGAATTAGACTTCTAGCGGTTGAAATATCTGCTGGCAGTCCTTCTTCCGCCGTTCCATCATTATATGCGCCTACAATTCTATCGTTAAAATCTTGAATATCTAAAATGTTATGGGCGGTTTTTTTATTTAATTCTGAAACTAAGATACTCATGCTGGCACTTCCTCTGTTTTATCCTGTTTGACCTCAAATACTTCATTGAAACCGCGCTTTACAGCACCTAGGTTATCTTGAACAACTTGCTCTCCGCGTTTTCCAAAATATTTCCGTAATGATTTTTCTACACCTACCATTAAATCATCTTCGCTTACTCCTGATCTTTCTAAGAATGGCGTAGCTTTTAAGAATATCCCTAAAAGAACAATTCCCTGCATTCTTTGAATTAAATCCGGTCGAGACGAAACTTCTTTGGCGATTTTTACGGTATCAAGTGCTAGCACGGTAATATTTTCTTTTTGAATTGTATGTTGTGCCCATTTTGGAAAATCATTCCAAATTTCATTTGAATCTGTTTTTACGCTCTGAACAAATAACATGCCTCCGGACTGTAATCCTTTTAGCGGATTCGCGAGATTGAAAGCATTTATATCATTTAATGGTACAAATTCAACAAACTCCAGTTCGTTGTGGGTTTTAACGCGCCCAGGGCTTACGGTTAAATAATAAGTTGTGGGTAATCCTTTCTTTTCAGAACCGTATTTTGGATAAGCCTGAACATACATATCGAAAAGATCCGCTACAATTGTAGCAATAATTTTATTTGTTGTTACAGAGCCGTATCCTCCCACCGAGTGACCACGCATAGAAAAAGTACCTTCACATCTAATATCTGTAGAGCCACCTGTTTCAAGTGCTAATTCATGATCAATTCCTATGGCAAAATATTTTTTATCATCTTTTAACATGTTTTCGACTACAGCCATTACATCGTCTGGACGAACATCCCTTGAGCCTAAGCCCGCAGACCCTGAATAGATTTTTGGAATTTTAATATTTCCATTTCCGTCAGGTTCTAGGTTATCTGTAAAAGCAGCTTTTATTTCAAGCGTCAATGGATTGCTTTCCGCAAGCGGATTATCCATTCTTTCTAATACTGAAAATGCTTTTACTTTCTTCAATGCTTCAACAATCCGTTTTCCCGGGAATGGTCTGTAGGATGTTATGTGAACCACACCGACCTTTAAGCCTTTTTCTTCCCTAAGATAGTCCGCTGCCGTTTCTGCTGTTTCAATCATGGACCCCAAACCAACAATGGCGTATTCCGCATCATTCATTTTATATTCAGATATTAATCCATATTTGCGACCCGTCAATTCGTAGAACTCATCCATAGCTTGGGTAAGTGTTTCTTCAATTTTATCTGTAAATAAACGTTGGGCAATTTTCCCCTTCATGTATGAATCTTGATTTTGAACAACTCCGGACATGACAGGATGATATGGATCCATCATATTCACTAAATGATCTTGAGGTTTTCCCACAAACTCATCCATCATTTCTGGCTCATGTAATAAAACATTTTCAATTGTATGTGTTGTTAAAAAACCATCCATAATATTGAAGAAAGGAGTGCTTGTGGCTTCTGCTACACGACGAGAAATCAGAGCAAGGTCGCCCGTTTCTTGTGCGTTTTTAGCAAACAACATACCCCAGCCAACATCAGACACAGCCATTACATCGTCATGTCCTGCATGAACATTTAGCGAATGAGACGTAAGAGCTCTTGCCCCTATATGAAAAACAACAGGCAATCTTTTTCCTGAAATAGTATATAAAACTTCTTTCATAAGGACAAGCCCCTGCCCAGAAGTAAAGTTTGTTACTCGCCCTCCAGAAAGCGCATAGCCTTCGCAGGCGGAAGCGGAGCTATGTTCGGACTCTGACTCAATAAAAGCCATTTTTTCACCCCAAATATTTGTGCCTCCATTTGCAAGTACAGACTGATAACCAGAACCCATGGTTGTTGATGATGTAATTGGATATGCACAGGCTCCTTGAGTGATGTGGGTTTCCACCCAGACCACGATGGCTGCACCATCTGCTGTAGATTTAATACCAGGGTATTTTGCCATATTTTATATAACCTCCATTAAATTATTTTATTCATATATTAAGTTAAGCAAATTATTTTTTTATTATTGCTTATAACCAACCGCATCAAAGGGGTTAACGAGAACAGTAGTGATATTTTTTAAATGAGCCCCAATTCGTTTTAAATAACGAGCATAAAGCGCCAAAGATACTGTTTTTGATTCATCGCCCAGGGTGATTTCTCCTGAAATACATCCATTGACTATATCATCTGATATACTCGTAAGGGTTTCTTTATAGGAAACCATCATGGACCGTGCCACATCCGCATCTTGTGTATGAATGGCTTCGATCGTTTTACTAAACCGGGAAATAACTTCCTGTTCTACATGATAGAGATCTTCAGAGAACTCCTCGGACTTAATTATGTTAGGATGATTTAATGCAAGGTCGAGAATATTTTTTGTATAATCGCCTACCCGCTCCACATCAACAACCATATTAAGAAGAACTAGGCCATTTGGTAGATCATCAATATCCTGACTTATTGCATAGTGAGTCACCACTTTTCTCCGCACATCTCTCTGGAAAATATTGATTTCAACGTCACGTTTTTTGAGAGCCTTTATTATATCCTGATTTTCACCCTCCCGTAAATATTTAATCGCTTGAGTAAAAATTTCGTTCGATAACATCATCATTTTATATGACTCACTCCAAGCTTGGGCCAGAAGGTTATCCGCGTTCCAAAGTTTAACAATATCTTTAAAGACTGACATGGTTGACACCTCTTTTGATTTGTGGGCGGCTTATCTGCCCAATAAAATTATGGTTAATGGAATAACAACAAAAACAATCAATAAATACCCGATGGGGACAAGTTTGTTCTTCAAAGAATATTCAGCTATCATTTCTGCTAATTTCAAAGGTATGGCTCTTAAGGGCGGTATTCCATAAATGATTAGGATTCCAAATATATTAAAGAGTAAATGACTAATAGCTGCGATGAGTGCGGAAACCGTTCCAGTAAGGGCTGCTAATAAAGCTGTAACTGTTGTGCCAATATTTGCCCCTAATGTAAAAGGAAATATTTGTCGCAGAGATAGAACACCTGCACCGGCCAATGGTACGACTAAAGACGTGGTAATAGATGAACTTTGAACCATTATGGTCAGAATGATGCCGAACCCAATTGCCCTTATAACAGTTTTGAAAATATATTGGTCAAAAAACACTTCGACTTTTTCAAGGACAAGACTTCGCAACAGTTTAACAAGAGCATAAAGCATAATAAATGTGATTAATACACTTAATACCAGGTAAATAATATCGTTTTCAAAGGTGAATTGCTCAATGAATTTGGATCCGGATTTCACAGCCGCTTTAATGGGGCTTTTAGCCTGGAGAACGTCAACATTATGAATCTTTCCAAAAATAAGACTGGCAATCCATTCAGCGCTTTTTTGTATCCAGTGGAACATCATTTCTAACGGGAACAGGATTAGTACCGCAAGAATGTTGAAAAAATCATGAACCGTAGAAGCAGCAAAAGCACGCTTGAATTCATTCCCGCGATTTATATGACCAATGGATACAATTGTGTTAGTGACAGTGGTGCCGATATTGGCTCCCATGACCATAGGAATGGCTCCGGATATCCCAAGAGACCCGGAACTCACCATTCCCACAATGAGGGAAGTGGTGGTGGAAGAGCTTTGAAAAAGAACGGTGGCAAAAACACCAATAAAAAGAGCAACGAAAGGATCGCTGGTTGCGGTAAAAATGTTTTCTGCTACATCAGCCCCCATGTGCTTGATGGCTGACGACATTCCCTTAATTCCAACGAGGAACATATAAAGGGCCCCAAGAACACCTGCTGTTTTAAGCAGAATAAATAGTGTGTCTTTTTTCATTATTTGTTTAACGGGGATTAGTCAAATTCCTGTTCATGTCTCCAAATATAGATTAGAAAATTAAGACTATTTTTTAGAACTTAATGTTTAAAACAGCGGGTACCAGTGAACATCATAGCGATACCATATTCATTGCAGGCTTCAATTACTTCCTGGTCTCGGATAGACCCACCGGGCTGCACCACAACTTTTATTCCCGAATTCTTAATAGCGTCAATACTATCCCGAAAGGGGAAGAACGCATCAGATGTCAAAATACCACCTTTTACATTTTTTCCTCCTTTGCGTAAAGCCATGTGGACCGCATCTACGCGGCTCACCTGTCCGGCACCGAGTCCTACCGTGGTATTATCCTTGGCGATCAAGATTCCGTTGGATTTGGCGTGGCGCAGCACTCTCCACGTGAATAAAATTGTTTCAATCTCTTGTTCAGATGGCTGTTTATTAGTGACGACGGTTAGATCATCTTTGGATAGAGTTTTTGTGTCTGTGTCCTGAACAAGTAGTCCACCATCTACATTTCGCACCTCAAGTTTGGCTGCACGTTTTTCGAATTCACCAATGCCCAAAACACGTAAATTCTTTTTCTTTTTGAATATGTCCAATGCTTCCGGCTCGAAATTCGGGGCCAGCACAATTTCAACAAAAACTTTACTGATGGCTTTCGCAACTTCCTTTGTACATGTACGATTGAATGCAATTATACCACCAAAAGCAGAAAGGGAATCCGCATTAAAAGCACGGGTGTACACGTCTAATAAGTTATCCCCAACGGCAACGCCGCAAGGGTTGGCGTGCTTCACCACAACGCAGGCGGGACCATCAAACTCTCTCACACAAGCCAGGGCGCCATCTGCATCCATAATATTATTATAGGAAAGTTGTTTTCCCTGGTGGATTGTAGCATTCAATATGTTGGGTTCAGTGTTTCCGGGAATTTTATAGGAAGCGGCAGATTGATGTGGGTTTTCTCCGTAGCGCATTTCAGAATGTTTTTCAAATGTGAGCGAAAGATTATCCGACAACTTTTCATCTTTTAAATAATTATGAATAATGGTATCATACTGCGCTGTGTGACCGAATGCTTTTGCCGAAAGTTTTTTTCGCGTTTCAAATAAAATTTCACCAGATTGCAATTCATTGGAAATGATGGAATAATCAGTAGGATCCACAACCGGGCAAACCCAACCCATATTCTTTGCTGCTGACCGGATCATAGTGGGGCCGCCTATATCAACGTTTTCTAAAGCCATTGCCAGATCGCAATCTTCCCGGGAAATCGTTTCTGAAAAGGGGTAAAGATTGCAAACCACAAGGTCAATCCATTGAATTTGATTAGCTTCCGCATCTTCGCTGTGTTGATCCCGAAGCCCAAGAATGCCACCTTCTATTAAGGGATTAATGGTCTTTACGCGGCCATCCATGATCTCAGGGAAATGGGTATAGTCGCTTACATCTGTAACCGGCACACTAGCAGCTCTCAATGCCTTGGCTGTACCACCCGTGGATAGTATTTCAATGCCGAGGCTGTGCAATACTTGTGCCAGTTCCACCACATTGGTTTTGTCGAATACAGATATGAGCGCTCGTCTCACTTGAATGGGCGATTGATTTAATGAAGGATTATCTAACATATGAATTATTTTGAATTAATTGTATAGCCTCAATAAATGCCACGCCTTCTAATTTTTGGACTTTTGTTTTTAATGTATTTACGGTTTCATCTGGTTCTACATTACATTTCTTCTGAATTAAAATTGGTCCAGCATCTACTTCGTCAGTGACAAAATGAATAGTACAGCCGGTTTCTGAATCACCGTTTTTTAAAACGCCCTCATGTACATTTGTATCCATCCCGCCGGCATATTTTGGCAACAGTGACGGATGCACATTCAATAGTCTATCCTGCCATTCCTGACAAAATTTTGCAGATAGAATACGCATAAAACCAATAAGAAGAACCAGGTCTACGGCATGCTCTTTTAAAATGGCTGTCATTTCATCATCGAATTCTTTCCGCGATTTTTCTTTATGAGAAAGGAAGACGGTCGGCACATTATGATTTTTTGCACGCTCTAATATGTAGGCATTCTTCTGGTTGGAGAGAACCACCGATACCTCCCCATTCAATTCACCGGAAGCGACGGAATCTAAAATAGCTTGAAGATCAGTTCCGTTTGTGGAACCTAAAACACCCAGCTTTATCATCGGATTGATTTCATATGATTAATACGTTTTTGGATTACCATATCTGTTCCGATATCGGAACGATGAAACAGTGGCCCATCAATAGCTGACACTTCTTTTTCTGCAATATTTTCTGCGTTTGAAATGGAGTCGGCCACACCCACAACCGCAACAGTTCGGCTACCTGCTTCAACTAATTTTCCATTTTGAATATCCACCGATGCGTAAAATAATCCGTCGGGATTTTCGATTTTTGAAACATTAATTTGTTCATTTTTCACGGGGCTATTTGGATAGCCTTCCGGCACAGCATATTTACAGACGGTTGCTTTATTTTGAAATCTTACATCCAGATTGTCTAATGTGCCATCTGTAATGCCATTGCAAATTTCAATAAAGTCAGACTCTAGCAATGATAAAACATTCATAGCTTCCGGATCGCCAAAACGGGCGTTGTATTCAATCAATTTCACGCCATTTGCTGTGGCCATAAATCCGCCATAAAGAATGCCTCGGTATCCTTCGCCAAATTTGTCTTTTACCGCCTTGGCGGTTTGAGTATTGATTTGATGAGCTTCGACAATATCATTTTCAGTTAAAAAGGGCAGCGAATGATTGGCGTCAGAATAGGTGCCCATCCCACCGGTATTAGGGCCTGTATCACCTTCGTAAGCCCGCTTATGATCTTGAACGGCAGGCATATGTTTTAAAGTGTTCCCATCGCAAAAACTCATGAGCGAAAATTCTTCACCGATAAATTTTTCTTCAATGACGAATTCACTGCCTTTATCCGTCAATTCCTGGCAGTAGGCCAGCGCTTCATCATGGGAATGTAAATGTTCCCCGGATACTTTTACGCCTTTACCGCCAGCGAGACCATCGTATTTCACCACATAGTTTTTGCCAAGTACATTTAAAAACTCTGTAACACCAGCCAAGGAATTAAACGTTTGGTATTGAGGCCCGCCGGGTATGTTATACTCTCTTAACAAATCACGGGTGAATGCTTTGGATGTTTCTAATTTGGCTAAATCCTTTTTGGGTCCCACAACCTTTACATTAACACCCCAAAGCGCATCCGCCACACCATTTTCCAAGGGGTTTTCGGGGCCAATGATGGCAAGTGTTGCACCCGTTTCTTTGGAATAATTCACCACAAAATCATGATCATTGAAATTGCCAATTAGGATTTCATCACAAAGTTCAGCAATGCCGGGATTCATATTAGAAGCGAGACAGTAAATTTCTTTTTCGTATGGAGAACGATCTAATGCTCTGACAATAGCGTGTTCTCGTGCGCCAGAACCGATAACTAAAATTTTATTTTTCATTTATTTTTGTAAATAGACCCACGAGGTCCAACACGAAGAATTTGAATTGTAATGATTTTTTTTATTACCGAATATATAACTCTGTATTGTCCGACTCTTAATCGCCGGTAATCTTGAAATTCACCTTTGAGTGGTTTTCCCACTAAAGGATTTTCTGCTAATTCTCCAACTTTTTTTAGAATAGATTTCACTTTTTTTTGGTTTATTTTTCTCAGGTCTTTTAGCGCCCTTGAATCCCACTTTATTTTATAAGAGACCATATTCCCTTAGCACGTCTTCGTGGTCAACGAGTTCTTTGTTTGGGTCTTCGTTCCGCGTTTTTGCAATAATTCCATCGTAATTATCTAAATAGAATTCTAAAGACTGTTTAATCAAAGCACTTTTTGTTTTGTGAAGATCCCGGGATAATGTCTCCACTTCGTCCAGAAAACCTTCTTCAATCTTAAAGCTGACTGTTTTTAACATGATTTAACCTTTATTTTCTATTTGTAATATAAGGTAATACCGGTATTACCAACAATGAGAATAGTTTATTTTTTATTTATTTTAGGGTCACAGAGTTCACAGAGATTTAAAAATAAAAACTAATTAAAAAGATGATTATTCCGATCAAAAATGTGTCACCAATAAACACAAAAGACTGTTTTTTCAGCTTTTTTTCTTCATCAATTAAAGGACGAATTTCATCTTTATGTTTTTTTATTTCCAGAGCCAATCGCAACACCGATTGCGACCCCAATTCCAATACCTTGTTCCAGCCAATATCCTTTTGGATGTCCGGTGAGATTTTTTTGAATTTTTGTTTGTTTACGCATTTGGATAAAAGCAAAAACACCCAACACTAAAACCAGAATTAATATGATACCAATTTTATCAGTCATTGTTATTGATCTTTATTGTCATGATTAAACGCTATAGCAATTGTCATTCCAACGCCAGGCCCAATTGCCACACCAATGGCGACCCAAAAAGAGACATTGCCTGTTACGGCGCCCACAACCGCACCGATGGTCACACCAAAAGAAGCACCAAGGGCCAACCCGAGACCGATTGATTTATTTCTCTCTTTATTCATTTATTTTCTGTGTGCCCCGTGACTAACCACCGTTCCGATCGTGAACGCGCATGGTTTCCATTTCGGAAATTTTAGCTTCATCAATATCATTGGCAACATAATTTCCATCCAAACAGGCCATACACGGCGTATCAATATGGTGATCCCCTTTCCGCGTAACTGCTTCTACAAGATCGTTAATTTTCTGATAAAGAAGCGCATCCACTTCTAGATAATTTTCAATTTCTACTTCATTCATATTTCCGGCGATAAGTTCACTTTTTGTTGGCATATCCACACCATAAAAACAAGGCGATTTGACAGGGGGACACGCCACCGAAAAATAAACTTCTTTGGCGCCAAAATCTTTGAGCATGCGTACAATTTCTCTACTCGTATTTCCACGGACAATGCTATCATCCATAATCATCACCTTTTTGTCCCGGATTTCTAATTCTTGAGGCACCAATTTATATTTTACAGATTTTTTTCTTTCCGCCTGTCCCGGCATAATAAACGTTCTACCTATAAACGTGTTTTTATATAATCCCTCGGAATATCTGACTCCCAATTCATGAGCAAACGAAAGAGCAGCTGTATTTGCTGTGCTGGGTGCTGGGATAACAATATCCGGTGTTTTTTCGGGATGTTTTTTCTTCCAGGCTTCAGCCAGGTTTTGTCCCATTCGCAGGCGCGATCGGTACACACTAACATCATTCAGGGTCGCATCGGGCCGAGCGAAATACACATATTCAAAAATGCATGGATTAAATGATTTTTTAACCAAACGCTTGTTGAATACATTCCCGGCTTCATCTACATAGATGAGTTCACCTGGAAGCACTGTTCCTTTTGGCTCAAATCCCAATGCATAAAACATGGTGTTTTCGGAAGCAAAAATGTAATCCTTACCACCATTACCATTAGATCTTTCGCCTTTTACCAGCGGGCGAATTCCTTGAGGGTCTCGGAACACCACAAGCCCCTTCCCAATGACAATACTTACTACAGAATAGGCCCCATTTACATGTTTAAAAATTTTGGTAACTGCATTGCATAAGAGATAAAAAAATTCTTCACTATCTTCTGGAGGATTGTTTGTGTGAAGTAAATCTGCAAAATAATGAAGCAACACTTCTGAATCAGAATTGGTGTTTAAATAACGACTGTCCTTATGGGTAATTTCTTCTGCAAGGTCCTGATAATTGGTAAGGTTTCCGTTGTGGGCCAAGGCAATCCCATAAGGGACCGATGTCCAGAATGGCTGAACTTCGCCATGACTAAATCCACCGTGGGTGGGATAACGATTATGAGAAATCCCGATGTTTCCGGTAAGCAATTCCATGTTTGTTTCATTGAAAACTTCTTTTGCTAGACCCATGCCTTTTTCTTTGTGCATGCGGTCGTCATAGGTCATGATACCGGCGGCATCCTGTCCTCGGTGTTGTAAGTGGATAATACTATCATAGAGCTCTGCCGCAACAGACTTATGTGAATAAATACCGGCTATACCGCACATTAGATAAGGTCTACCAATTTGGGTGCAAGGCCGATGTATTCTGCTGGCGTCAGGTTTATCAACGTTTGTTTATCTTCATCAGAAACTTTCAATTCCGATACAAATTCTGCCATGGATTCCGCATTAATGGATTGTCCCTGAGTCAAATTTTTTAACTTTTCGTATGCGTCCGGCTTCCCACTTTTTCGCAGGATTGTCTGGATCGCTTCAGCCAGCACTTCCCAATGATTCTCCAGCTCTTTTGCCATTTGGGCTTTGTTAATAGTAATCCGATTTAATCCTTTTAAAATATTTTGCAGGGCTAAATAGGAATATCCTAAAGCCACACCATGGTTTCGTAAAGTTGTTGAATCAGTGAGATCCCGCTGCATTCGAGATATAGGTAATTTCAATGCGAGATGATTTAAAAGCGCATTAGCAATGCCCATATTGCCTTCGGCATTTTCAAACTGGATGGGATTGATCTTGTGGGGCATAGTGGAAGAGCCTACTTCGCCAGCCACTTTTTTTTGTCCTAGAATTCCGCGACTGATATAAGACCACATATCTCTACATAAATCAGTCAATATAGAATTCACGAGAACGACTTGTCGATAACTTTCTGCCAGCGAATCATGAGGTTCAATCTGTGTGGTGACTAAATTAGGTTCAAGCCCAAGAGAATTAATGAATTTGGATGCGAATCCTGTCCAGTTTGTTTTTGGATATGCCGTCATGTGGGCGGACCATGTGCCCGTGGCACCACTAAATTTCCCCAACAGTTTATGGGTTTTAATTTGAGAGATTTGTCGATCTAGGCGAGCGCAGAAAACGGCTAATTCTTTTCCGAATGTGGTTGGAGTAGCAGGCTGACCATGGGTCAGGGCCAGCATTGAAGCATTCTTATATTTCCGTGCGAGTTTTTTTAATTCTTTATTTATGGACTGAAGTGTTGGCAGATAAGTCTGATTCAAGCCATCTTTCCACATGAGTGAATATGACAAATTATTCACATCTTCCGATGTTAAGGCAAAATGAATCCATGGATGAAGTGCCTTTTTTGTTTTACCTTGAATATAATACTCAATGGCTTTCACATCATGATTGGTGGTTGATTCGATCTCTTTGATCTTTTCCGCACAGGCTGTATTAAAATTGTGATAGATTTTTCGTAGCCGCGTTTGGTCGTTCTTGGAAAAAGGCGGTAATTCTTTGATAGACTTTTCGTTTCCCAGTGCGATGATATATTCGATCTCCACTTTCAGACGATACTGCATAAGCGCCGATTCAGAAAAATAGGTGGACAAGTCTTTCGTGCTATTTGCATAGCGACCATCTAGTGGAGACAATGCGTTTAATGAATTAGCCACAGAAATCACAGAGAAAAACCCTTATTAAACTTCCAAGAAACTCTGTGTGCTCTGTGGAAATTATTTTGCAATAGCATCAAATTTTCTTCTTTTTGTCTTTTTCCTGAAACATTTCCATTCCGTGAGTATTACTCCTCTCCTTCAAAATAATCGTATGATTCTTTACCTTTTGATATATTCCATAATTCCGAATTATTTTCAGAAGTTCCTCGAGTTAAAATTTTATCTGAATCTGGATATTCACAAATATCAAATGTATCTTTTGTACCCAAGGCTAAATATTTTAAATCAGTATCACTATCATTTATAATTTGATGAGCCGCTGATCTGTCGCCAGTAGGGCAAGCAATAATATCATTCTTTTTTAATGGATAATTATTTTTTCCATACCTTAAAATACCCTCCCCATCTAAGATAAGGAACATTTCTTCACTTACATGATGATTATGGAAGGGCCAAGATTTTTTACCAGGTGGAATAATAGTAATATTGTAACCTAATTGATTTGCACCTATTTTACCTCCTACATCAGCGTATTGAGCTTTAAATCCACCATGTTCATGGCCTTTGAATTCAGTGATATCCTCAACATTTATTAGTGGTTTCATATTATTCTCTATATTTAATTATTGAAAACTATGCTCATTTTAATGATTTTAAACCAATGCTATACATTCTATGGAAATGTGTATCCCTTTAATTGGCATGCCTACAATAGGCGTTGATCTTGCTGGCGGGTTTTTTGGAAAAAACTCAACAAAAAGATCAT
>JABHKE010000056.1 GCA_018692355.1 Fidelibacterota bacterium | reverse complement strand
TATATTGAACTCTGCGGAAGGCGTAATATTTCCTGCTTCTTTTCGTGCACCTCCCATCAAAATAATTTCTTTAATTTTTGGCAGGATGCCTGGTTCACGATCTATGGCTAGCCCAATATTGGTTAATGGTCCTGTTGGAACCAAAATCAATGAATTAAGTTCGGCTGCTAAACACGACTCAATGATAAAATCAATGGCATGCTTTTCTTCTAATGAATGAGATGGCTCATAAATCTCAATCCCATCCAAACCACTTTTTCCATGGACATGCTCCGCTGTAACTAATTCTTGTGCCATAGGTTTTTCGGCGCCTGCATAAACCTTTACGTCAGGACGATGACACATTTCACACATGATGCGGGCATTTCTCTGTGTCAAATTCAATGGCACATTGCCAGCGACAGTTGTAACACCTAATATTTCAATTTCATCCTTTGCTGCCATAGCTAATGCCAAGGCTACTGCATCATCTTGACCAGGATCACAATCCAGAATTATTTTTTTCATACTAAATTTGGTTTAGTCATTCTTCAATTATATTCTTTATAAACAAATTTGGTGATTAAAGTAAAATTAGAAATGAAATTCTAGTCCAACTTTCAAATGAGAAAAGTCTTCCATCTCATGGAATTGAGTTCCCTCCTCTCCCGTGAATTTTGAAACAGACATATTCAATTTCCAATTATCCTTCGGTGAATATTTTGCCGATACACCCAACATAGATTGAGAATCCTTCAAATCGATAAAGGTGTTCCCCATGAGTTCCAAGGCATCATCATAGTAATTGGCTGACGCCGAAAAAGATAACCCTAAATCAGTAAATGATGCAAAAGGTGTGCCCATGCCGGGAATTAATTCTGGAGCAGATGTTTGGGCAGATCTATTCCCTTCAATTTCTTGCCAAGAAATATCACCCTCTATATAACCAATCAGTTGGACAGATAACATAATGTCATTAGGAGTTGTATATTCGATCTGTTCTGCATATTGAATGTATGCTGCATTGTCAAAATACAGCGTATCTGGATTTACATCAATCTTTGTTGAAAAATGCGCAATCTCAAATCGATTTGTAAAACCACCAATAAACGATACTAAGTCAAAACCCAAGACACTGGTTTTTCGATAGAAAAAAGACGGCATTGAATCCGTGACTCCAACATAGGAAAAAGATCGATCTCTTCCATCAAAATAGGATAAGCTGAAATCACTGGATCCTAGAGTTGACTGAAAACGAAACCCAAATTCGCTGCCTGGTTCTTCATCCATGAGTTTCGGAGCAACCATGGGAATATCCAAAGGGAATGCTTCCTCACCAAATGGGAATCGGTTCCCTTCATGTTCCGGAATAAAAACACCTTCCATTTGCCAATCATTCCAATAGTATTTTACCGATCCGGATATAGTTCCAACCTTCCGTTCTGCACCGGGAAGGAACATATAATAATAATCGTAAGGATTCAAATTATCCGTTGGATTGTTGCCATCCACTGCGCCCCAGGCATGAATCTGTTTCCCAACCTTCGCTTCTCCCCAACTTGGATACCACATTAGGTAAGCTTCACGGAGTTGGAATTCGTTTTCATTGTTGGACCAACGGTATTCTATTGCAGAGTTTGTTTTAATTTCAAAATCACCGAGTGAATACCCCACCTCCGCTTCGGCTAATCTGAAAGGGAGTGAAATTTCTGATTGATCCGATAAACGATACATATTTCCTGGTTTAATTGAACCAGTGTAATTGATCTGCCCCAACAATGTCGTTATTGGAAAAATAAAACAAATCACTTTTTTCATTCAGTTCAATACCTTGGAAGGCGCTTGAGATTTTTTTCTTGAAATAAATTTTTATCAATGCCTGAATCAACCTGCACATCCGAAAACGTAACCTCTGTGGTATGTGTTTTCTGAACATCCTTCACAAAGACTCTTTTAATGACGTGATAGTCCTTCAGAATCTGAAAAGTGAATTCTTTAACTTTTTTCAAGCGTCCGCGCTTATCGTAAGATTCCTCCTTTACACCCATAAGCGATGATTTTTCAATCCATGACACATGTTTTGAATAAGATGAATTTGCTTCCTTTCCAGGAGTGATCTCCAATACATAGCAATCTTTGCCGTCCACGATTTCATCATCCAATCGATTGTAGTCGTTTTTATCCAAATTTCGACTGGACAAATCTTCATAGCTCAGATCGGATCCCATAAAAGCATCCCCTTTTTTCTTGGAAGATATTCGTCTTACTTTTTTAAAAGCCGGGAGCCACATGCGCATTTCATCATCTTTATTATCATGTTCAATTTTTAAAAATGCCACCCCTTTATCGTCTTTCGGTTCTAAAAACCAAATTAATTGTTTTTTATTTCCATCCATAGATTTGGATATCATAGCGTTGGACCGGGATTTTCCCTTGGAATTGGTCAATATCATTTCTGTTTTGTTCGACATGTCCATCGGAGTTGGTCTCTCATCTACCATCTTTGCTATTTCAAATCCTGTTTGTGAAAAAACAGAACTCATGAAAGTGAGAATGATTAGGATTTTATTCATAATATTTTTCCTTTGAAAATTGCGATTGATTGGATTCTTACCACCGAATGGCTGCAGATGCCCACGTATATCCAGCGCCGAAGGCGGCCAAAATAATGGTGTCACCTTCTTTTACTTTTTCTTCTTCCACCGCTTCACATAGAGCAATGGGGATAGATGCTGCCGTTGTATTGCCATATCTTTGGATATTAGCATAAAATTTATCCTGTTCAACGCCCATCCGTTTAGCCACGGATTGAATAATTCGCAAATTTGCCTGATGAGGAATAATTAATGAGATATCATCCATAGACAGATTATTTTTTTCCAATGCTTCATGAATGACTTCTGGAAATCGAACCACTGCATTTTTAAATACTTCTCTCCCATTCATATAGGGTTCAAATCTTTTTGCTTGTTCAATCGTCACTGTATTTATTTGATTATCGCCAGATGAACCCGGGGCCTCCATCCATAGATTTTTTAAATCTTTACCTTGGCAATGTAAATGCGTGGACAGAATTCCGCTTTCATCATTACTCACTTGGAGCACAGCCGCACCGGCACCATCCCCAAATAAAACAGCTATATCTCTCCCCTCTGTGGATTTATTGATGAATTTCGTTTGTGCTTCAGCACCCACAACGAGAGCAGTCGTATATTGACCGGTTTGGATAAATTGATCCGCTATGGACAGGCTATACACGAATGCTGAACAGGCAGCTTTTATATCAAATGCTGCAATGTTTCTTAAACCTAATTCAGCTTGAAGTTGTGCACTTACACCGGGAAAAAAGTAATCTCCAGAAATAGTTCCTACTACAACCACATCAATATCTTCCGGATTGACACCGGCCATTTCCATGGCTTTAATGGATGCAGGAATCGCCAAATCAGATGCGGCTTCATCACCTTGAACCCATCTTCTTTGCTCGATGCCGGATCGGGTTCTGATCCATTCGTCTGAGGTATCCATTATCGAAGTCAAATCCTGATTAGTCACTAGCTGCTTCGGGACATGAAATCCTATTCCGGTAATTTTGCTTTTTTTCACCTTATCTTTATCCCTCTATTAAGCGTTTTTTCAGCAATTCCGTCAGTGCAGATAAAATTGTTAGTGTACCCAGCGAAGTAGAGACCATGGCAAATACCATTAATCCGCCAATATATTGAATAGGGAGAAATACAGAAAACATTAAGGCGCCAAAGCCCATATTTGAGCAAGCATCCAAAATAATGGGATATCCAACATCATCGATCACTTCACGACTTAGCTGATCGGGATTCACTTTCCGGGACAAACGGCGAAATTGTGAAATGTAGTGAATGGCAAAATCAACGCCTACACCAATGATAATAGACGATAAAATCGCCGTAATATGATTGAGCGTTACACCAAAGTGGCCCATCAATCCAAAGTTTAGTATCACAGCAGACGTTAGTGGGATCACAGCCAAGATTCCCCATAATATGCGCTTAAAAAATACTGAAGCAATTAATCCGATCACTATTAATGAAAAAGTGATACTGAATGCTGATGACCGAATGATCATGATTACCATGTCGCGGATAACGATAATCATCCCCGTCACAGTTACACTTATGTCTGATGTTAAACTTTCATCAATATATGCATTGGTTTTATTTGCAAAATGGAATATTTCATCCGTACTCATTATTTTGGCAAGTACCGTCATCAATCCGCTTTCATAATCTATATCATCTACAACAGACGAATAATCGTTTGAAAACCCTGTAATCAAGTTTTTTATCTTTGATGCTGAATCCGGAATTGTGTAATGGGTCAGTTCGTCATCCATAAACGTTCGGTGCATTTGTTTCACCACATCGGCAAATGAATAACTTAAGGAAACTTTATCTTCTCTTTCCAAGAAGGATTGAAGCGAACTCACGTCATTGAGTACATGTGGGTCCCGCATGTCACCATCTATTCGAACTCTTAAATCCAAAGTACCTGTCATCTCCTGGTCCATGAAATTCATACTGTCTCGAATTTCGGATCCCGGTTTAAAAAAGTTTGCAAAGTTCACATCAATAGAAATTTTATGAAATCCAAACAACCCGAAAACCACTAAAATGATACCCGCTGAAAAAACGTATTTTGGATGAGTCAATACGACTTTTCCTAAATGATCAACCATTTTTTCAAACAGACTCATTTCTTTGATTGCTTTTGATTCCAAGTTCCATTTTTTAATAGAAATAACGGCAGGAAGAAGAACCGAACTTAGAAACCACGCCCAAATTATACCTGCAGAAACGGTAATACCATATCCAATCATTGGTTCCAGTGGAGAGGAAATCATTGTCAAAAAAGCAGCTACGGTCGTTATACTCGTCAAGAATATCGGGACTAGCAAAGAATCCATGGTGGTTGCCAACGCTTGTGGGACATCACCTTTCAACCGCATCTCCTTGAAAAATTTTGCCATCACATGTACACCGTCAGAATTGGCTATGGTTAATAGAATAATGGGCATGGACGTATTCATCATAGTAAACAAAAATCGATCCGATCCCGTTAATTTGTATACCCATCCCATAAACCCCATCATCGAAACTAAGGATAATCCAATCACCATCAGCACCATCAGCACACCAGGGATGCTTCTCAAATTCAATAAGAGAATAGTCACCATAATTAGAATGCCCATCTTCATCAAGGACTGAACATCGTTCCGGATCAGTTCAGGAATAGTACCTGTGATGTAGGCGAACCCGCCATAATAGATTTCATAATTTGTCAGAATCGAATCCGCAACCCCTACGAGTTCATTTCGAAATTGATCCAATGCAACGTCATCATATGGCTGAACCAACAAAATAAGATAGTCTTCTTTTTGACTGATGAAACGTTTTTTAACGTTCGGATATTTATTGAGGTAATCTCGAATGCCGGCAATTTCAATTTCATTCAAAACACGATCGGATTGTAAATCCTGAATAAGCAAATCGCCTTCATCATTGTCCATTCGCGTCGCAGTCGTGATGCTGGTCACTTCCTCCACCTCCGGCAAGCCTTCTAATTCCAGGGACACGTCCCAAAGTGCCCGTAAGGCATCCGGGTGATAAATGGAACGATCCTTTTCGCCGAATGCCACGAAAATAACTTCCGTACTGCCGAATTCATCCTGGAGAGAATCCCATGCCTTCCGTGACTCCAGATTTTGGGGTAGCATTTTCATCATATCATCGTCTATGACTAAAAATGTTAATCCGGAAGCCATAACTATTGTTGCGAACAAAGACACTACAATGGATCGAACCGGATG
>JABHKE010000138.1 GCA_018692355.1 Fidelibacterota bacterium | reverse complement strand
GAAGATGATAAACATGGGGCAATTCCACCGGCAGTTAAAAATGCTATTTTCATGATAATTATATATTTAACCTAGAATATAGAGAAAGAAATTAAGGAGAAATAAAAAGAACAACTAATATTTTAAGCTTTGTTTTTGTTTTAAAGTGATAAAATAGTCTTAAATAATAACCTATCAAATGTTAAATCTTTGCACAAATTTCTGATTGAAACCCTAATCAAGAACAATATATCGTTGGCTCTTTTATTTAATCATCTTTTTAAGTTAAACTCCTTCATTATACATTCATTTAATTTGCTAATCATACATGACTAAAGAAACCATTCTTTGGACCCCGTCCCACCCCGAGCAAACCCAAATGGCTCAATTCATTAACCGGGTCAATGAAATCTATGATTTAGAAATAAAATCTTATGATGAACTATTTAATTGGTCAGTAAACCATATTTCAGAATTTTGGGAACAAATCTGGGATTTTTCCCAAATCAAACATTCGATCCCTTATACAAAAGTGGTGGATGATGACAAAAAAATGCCAGGTGCAAAATGGTTTTCAGGTGCAAAACTGAATTATGCAGAAAATTTGCTTCGATACCGTGATAACAAAATAGCCATCCAATTTAAAGGAGAAGGTCAATCGGTTCGGTCTTTAACATATCAAGAATTATTCGATGAAGTTGAAAAGTTGGCCCATTCACTTCGAGAATTTGGTATTCAAAAAGGAGATCGTGTTTCCGGATTCATTCCCAATATACCAGAAACGATTATTGCCATGCTGGCTTCTGCCTCCATTGGGGCAATTTGGAGTTCTTCTTCACCAGATTTTGGAATCAAAGGTGTCCTGGATCGGTTTTCACAAATCGAGCCAAAAATAATTTTTGCTGCAAATGGGTACGTTTATAATGGAAAAACATTCGATTCTTTAGATAAACTTCAGAGTATACTGACCAATCTTCCCAGTGTTGAAAAGGTTGTAGTAGTGGGCTATACCGAAGAGAATCCTGATATTTCACAAATTGAAAACGCTATTTTATACTCTGATTTTACTTCAAAGTCACCTTATCCATTGGAGTTTGAACAGCTCCCTTTCGATCATCCACTTTATATTATGTACTCATCCGGGACAACCGGACTTCCTAAATCCATTGTTCACTCAGCCGGCGGCACCCTAATTCAACATATGAAAGAATTGCAACTTCATTGCGATTTAATTCGAGAAGACACCATTTTTTATTTTACAACCTGCGGATGGATGATGTGGAATTGGCTGGCTTCTTCCCTTTCTATAGGCGCCACTGTGGTTCTGTTTGATGGCTCACCTTTCCACCCGGATGGAAATGCAATGTGGAAAATGACAGACGAATTAGATATTACAGTTTTTGGCACAAGTGCCAAATTCATTGATGCTTGCAGAGATGCGAAGATTCGCCCGGGTAAAACGGTAGACTTGACATCCCTCCGTACAATTTTATCTACAGGATCTCCTCTGGTTGACGAATGTTTTGACTATGTGTATGAGCATGTTAAACAAGATGTCCTTCTCGCATCAATCTCCGGTGGAACTGATATTATTTCTTGTTTTGCCTTGGGAAATCCAATGCTCCCTGTAGTTCGAGGTGAACTCCAGTGTCGTGGACTGGGCATGGATGTCCATGCTTATAATGCAACAGAACAATCTATGATTAATGAAAAAGGTGAATTGGTTTGTATCTCAGCATTCCCTTCCATGCCGATCCATTTTTGGAATGATCCAAATGGCATCAAATACCAGAATGCGTATTTTGGGACATTCCCCGGAATTTGGTACCATGGTGATTTTATTCGTGTATCTAAACATGGCGGAATCAAGATATTTGGACGCAGCGATGCTACACTGAATCCCGGCGGTGTACGGATTGGAACAGCAGAAATTTATCGTGTGGTGGAAGCAATGGATTTTGTGGAAGATAGTCTAGTGATCGGACAGGAATGGGAAGATGATCAGCGTGTAATTTTATTTTTAAAAATGAAGCAGGGTTTTATACTGAGCGATGAATTGATTGTGGAGATTAAATCCCAAATACGCTCCAACTGCTCACCAAGACATCTCCCAGCCAAAATCCTTGAGACAAAGGGAATCCCCTATACAATTAATTTGAAAAAAGTGGAAATCGCTGTAAAAAAAATCATCCAAGGGAAAGATGTAACCAACCGCGATGCATTGGTAAATCCAGAAGTTTTGGATTTTTATAAAAATATTCCCGAATTACAATCTTAGTCTAGTTGATCTAATACTCCCAGCAAATCAACTACTCGATTTGAATATCCCCATTCATTATCGTACCAGTTCAATGTCTTAACCATATTTCCCTGAACCACTTTCGTAAATGGTGCATCAAAAATGGATGAATGTGGATTTCCAATAATATCTGTTGATACAACCGGCAAAGTAGAATACTCTACTATTCCAGATAATCTTTCTGTTTGTGAAGCTTCATACACAGCTTCATTTAATTGATCTTCCGTTACATCCTGACTCAAAATAAATACGGAATCTACGACTGAGCCATCAGGTACAGGAACGCGCATAGCAATACCATCTAATTTGCCTTCTAGTTCTGGCAGCACTTTCCCCACTGCCTTTGCAGCACCGGTAGATGTTGGAATCACATTTTCTGCAGCTGCTCGACTTCTTCGCCAATCGGAGTGAGGGACATCTGCCAGTCGTTGATCATTTGTATATGCATGAATTGTATTTATAACACCAAACTCAATTCCAAAATTATCATGAAGAATCTTTGCCATTGGTGCCAAGCAGTTTGTGGTGCAACTTGCGTTGGATATAATTTTATGTTCCGATGTCAAACTACCATCATTTACACCAATTACAACCATATTATCAATATCTTCTTTTGCTGGAACCGTAAGAATGATTCGTTTTGCACCAGCATCTAAATGTTGATTTAATAATGCTCTCGTACGAAAGATCCCGGTTGCTTCAATGACAATATCCACATCTATTTCTGCCCATGGTAGTTGGGACGGATCCCTTTGATTTAACATTTTAATCGTATTGGATGATGTTTTAAGAATATCACCTTCAGTTTCAACTGTATCGTTAAATCGACCCATCACTGTGTCATATTTTAATAAATAAGCTAGAGCATCATTATCGGCTAAATCATTAATCGCAACCACATCAATATCATTTCGTTCATTCATGATTCGAAAGACCGACCGTCCAATTCTTCCAAATCCATTTATGGCCACTCTCATGATTTATCTCCTACATTTTCCAATTCCTGATAACTTTTTATCAATTCTAATATTCGTGCAGAAAACCCCCAACCATTATCATACCAACAAACCGTTTTTAATAATTTATTAGCCGTAATCATTGTTGCTTTAGCATCATAAAGCATTGTTTCGCTCCGTCCGATAACATCCCTTGAGACGATTGGATCATCCGTATATCCAACAATATTTTTGAGATTTCCTTCAGAAAATGCTTTTATAGTAGAATTGGTTTCTTCTACTGATGGAAGTCGTTCTAAATCAGTAGTTAAATCAACCGCTGATCCATTTGAGACTGGTACATTAAAAGCAGTCCCAGCTATTTTTCCAGAAAATTGGGGCATTATTTTTTCTACAAAGTCTGGTGCCCAAGTTTTATTTGGAATAATATTTTCAACTGCAGAACGGCTGCGTCGGAGATCAGTCTGTGCAGAGTCAGCCAAAGGTTGATCGGATGTATAAGCATGAACCGTTGTCATCATTGCCCTTTTCACTCCAAATTTCTCATCAAGCATTTTAAGCATTAATGCCAAAACTTGCGTTGTGGATGACGTGGTTGAAACAATCTGATCTGATGCTTCAATCGAAGCTTCATTTACTCCGGGAATAACGATTCTATCAATTTCATCATTAGGAGGGACAGTAACAATCACACGTTTTGCCCCTGCTTCAATTTGCTTTTGTAAATCAACCGAATTTCTATATTTCCCAGTCGCATCAATTACAACGTCTACATCAAGGGAATCCCATGATATTTGGCCAGGATCTCCACCCGGAAGAATTTGCACTTTTTGATCATTTGCAATTAAATAATTACCTTCTAGGATAATATCTTTTTCAAGCGGGCCATGAATTGAATCTCGCACTAATAAATAATGGAGTGATTCTGCAGGTCCCAGATCGCTAATTGCTACAAAATTAAAGTTTGGATTTTTATATCCTTGTCGAAATAGGTTTCGTCCGATACGGCCAAAACCAAATAGGGCAATATTTATAGGGTTATTCATAAACTTATATATTCCATTTCAATTCAGCCTTAATATTATAACAATAAATGACATAAATGTTACAACTATTAGAATTATTTTTAAATTTTCAAAATAAAATGAACTTGCAGGGGGCATCAATCGATAAAAAGTGTGTGTAAAACAAAATCAGGAACCGAAACTGAGATTGCTCTAAAAACAAAAAAGTCCATCACTAATGGGTGATGGGGAGGTTTTAATCGTCATAATCTTGAAACCGTTCTCTTGCTTTTAAAAATGCGAAAAGAACCAATATTACAAATAATACCCCAATTGTCACTTTTTTCCCGATTGACTAAAACCTAGTGCACCATACCTATCATTTAAAACTATCACGCCATCCATATCCCGGTTCGAACCGATATATGCCGTGGGCTGTTCATATTTATTATAGGTCTGGACATATCCATTCTCATTTTTTCCGGTTCCCAAATAAAGGGTCCGTTTTTGATCCTGGTTATAAGCGGTTATAAATCCGCCATGCCCGTCATCTTTAATTGTGATTGAATTCACCACAATATCACCAAAATTACTGCTATCTTCGAACCCGCTTAATACAAAAAATAAAGTGGTGGT
The DNA here is from genome assembly GCA_018692355.1 of Fidelibacterota bacterium. Taxonomy (GTDB): domain Bacteria; phylum Fidelibacterota; class Marinisomatia; order Marinisomatales; family UBA1611. Next base: position 3,201 of record JABHKE010000138.1, on the reverse strand, counting down.
TAGTACTCCAATCAAAAAACTTTTAAAGTCAATCTGCATTATCATTTCTCCTTATTAATTCAAAATATTTTGAAAATCTGCAATTGAATCAATCAAGCCATCTGGATTAATCTTGCTCGATTCAATCATTCCTTCATGATATTTGCCGGTTTTTACCAAAATACCCGGTATTCCAAGATTTTGTGCCCCATTCACATCATTAATTAGATCATCACCAATCATGACTACTTCTTCAGGAACTAATCTTAAATCATCCAATGCACATTGAAAAAATGCTTTATTAGGTTTCCCAACAAGTTGAGCTTTTTTTCCTGTGGCAAATTCTAAGGCAGCAACAAACCCACCTGCATCCATTCGTAAACCACTATCTACTTTATAATATTTCCCCTTGTGAAGTGCAATTATTTCTGCTCCATTCATCACATGATAAAAAGCCTCGTTCAATAGATCGTAAGTCCATTCATCAAAATCTCCAATCACAATGGCTTCAGGATTTTCCAGATCTTCTTCAAATTCTTTATAGTCCTGTTTCAGGTTTTCTGTGATAAAATACCGGCAGGATGGCGATCCTTTTTTCCGTAAGAAATCTATACCCGCGAATCCTGCAGTAATGATCTCTTTCTCTATGCATGCCAGTCCAATATTAGTCAAGTTTTCTTGAAGTGTGTGTCTATTTTTTGTGGTGGTATTGGTCAAGAATCGAAATGGAAGATTGCTTTTTCTCAAATAGCTTAATGCATCAATTGCACCGGGGAGAGGTTTCCCAGATTGGTAAAACACACCATCCAGATCAAATAAGAATCCTTTAGCTTTCCGAATCAATTCCATCTTGCTCTTCCAATTTTTCTCTTAGGTCACCCATTTTTTGAATTGATGCATTTTGTCCCAGTTCACCAGAATCAAACTCTTCATGCCATCGTTCTTTCGCATAAAGGATTCTCATAATCAAAATGGTTGCATAGATAAAAAGAAGACTAATAAAACCAACCACATGAAATGAATTTTCTCTGTCCACCATGAAAAATAAAAATAAGAGGACCAGCGGCATCCAACGAATCAGTTTTTGGACAATTTTTCCCATGGAATTAATTCAATGTTTCACTCACGAATGCTAACATTTTCTTCTGTTTTGTCAGATATCCTAGACGGGTTTCAATATTTACATAGCGTACATTTCTACGCAGGGATTCCCAAGATAAACTTCCATTATCTCTTTTTATAACCGTATCCTGAAGAACAACATTATATGGTCCATTCGCTAGTTTTTCGAAGTCTTTTTCATGAGTGCATAATATAAAATCTCTAGGGTTTTGTTGTTTTTTTATAGACGTCTTCCGGCTGAATTTCAACTCATATTTCACATTGTAACCACGAAAATTATTATGGACAGAAATCAATATTCCATCCTTCTTTGGCATAATTATTTCCAGAAATTCGATTCGGTCTCTTTCAATATCATCTAATGCTTTTTTTAATGTTCCCGGCGGCCAATAAGGTTTGAATTTTTTTAACGAATGGTAAGAGCCACTCCGTGAAAAAAGCCGGTTTGGATCAATGATGGTTGATAGGTATGGAATTTCGCGATTATCATTTTGGATAAAAAACGCTCTCCCCGGGAAATGACTAATATGATGATCTAAAGCCATTTTAGCCGTTTTTTCATCTCCGTGGAGCCATATGTAATGAACTGACGAATTACCATTTTCGACGAGATTAAAATCGGTACCTGCAAATGTGATAGGCGATAGTAAAGTATCCATTTTCCCATTTTCTGAACCCAAAATGAATGCAAAAGTGAAACCAAAAAGTATTAATCTATTTAACAAGAATCGCCTTTTGGGTTTGGGTGAATTCACCTAATCGCAGTTGGATAAAATAAATACCGCTGGGATGATTGAAAGCATTCCATTGGATTTCATGAATACCGGAAAAAAGTTTTCGATCAATCAGTGTTTCCACAAGACGACCGGTTATATCTAATACACGTAGAGACACCATTTGATTATTGAGAGTCTGGTCTTCATTAATAAAATGCAGGCCAGGAGTCGATGAGTGCTGTGTATCTACTAAATCAAAACTTATTGTGGTAGTTGGATTAAACGGATTCGGATAATTTGGAAATAAATAAAAACTATTCGTAATCACATACTGATCTTCGTCAACAGATAATAATGTGTGGCAATTTTCCAGATCCCAGCCATTCTGTGGAAAAACATGATCAAAATAACCAGGAGGGCAATCTTCAAAAGTATTGTGGTGAGCAAAAATGGGAGTCCAATCGGTAGTATCTATTGGCGGATACCTAAAGAGGTCAAAGCCATAATCACCATAATTTTCAAAAAATGTATTGCCCAAAGTTTCAGAACTGCCAATAATTGGGAACGCTGTGGAGTCCACATAAATTCCACCACCAAAATAACAAATGCAATCGCACACACCGAATACTACATTTTCAGAAAATTCATTCCCAATAATTAAAGGCTGTGATTCACCCCAAATCGCCAATCCAGCTCCTTCTCCCCCACAATCCCCAGCATTATTATTTCGTATTATATTGTTATCAATTATGGGGCTCGAATTTTCAATCAAAATACCACCACCTGTTTGACTTCCATAACCATTCTCAATCGTGAGCCCTAAAAGAATTGCAGAGTGATTCTGTCCGCCATTGATTGTGACAACGGTACCTTGATCTTCCCCATCAATAATGGTTTCGGAAACCATGTTTTGATCAAACCCGGAATAAAGCAGGGAAGCGACGGTAATATTTTTATCTAGAAAATCAATTCGTTCCTGATAGATGCCCGGACTAACAAGAACTACGTCACCATTTTCTGCCCATTCAATCCCACCTTGGATTGATGTTGTATCTTCCGGAATTCGAAAAACATTTGGACCATTTTCAGATCGATAATCCAAAATTAAATTAATCAAATATTCATAGTCTTCCGGTTCGGTAGGATCTAATGTTGTAATATTGAATTGATATATAAGTTCACCTTCCCGGTTTAAAAAATAAGTACTGCGTTGTGCAGCACTATAATCGGTCCACACTGGGAACCCATCAGCTTGAACATCTTCAACCCAAGGTAAAACCCTGCCATTAATCATGCCATCCAATTCACTATTATAAGTATCTTTTCCAACACCGATGATACCAACGTCATCAATACCCATGGATTGAAGGTCAAGATAAATCGT
>JABHKE010000158.1 GCA_018692355.1 Fidelibacterota bacterium | reverse complement strand
TCTGAAGATTTGGGATCCTCAATAGACCCATCTTCCTGCGCTACCACCACGATATATCGTTTTTTTGGATCCAAGCCGTTAATGAGTTTTAAACTTCTTTCCCTACCGATATAAATTGGGATTACTTGCTGGGGAAACAATACCGTATTACGCAATGGCATCACGGGATATTCGTCCGCACCCTTTATATCAAAATTTTCGATTTGTTTATCTGTTAATTTTTCGTTCATGGTTGTCCTTTAGATAAAAATTCTTTTCCTTTAAATTACAAGTATCATGCCATTTTTGTTCCCCTGATGTTTCGACGGCATAAATCTATATAGTCTGTTGATATGGCGCACTATAATAATGACTCAATACTTCGAATAAATATTTCAAAATTTACTTTGTGAGAATCCATTGTGGATTTTGGACCGGTTCCTTTAAAATAATATAGTCCGTCAGGTGTTGCCACAATGGCTGCCAATAGCGCATAATTAGGCATTTCTGTCTTTGTCCCTCCCATACCCATGGACGATTTTAAATATGTTCCTTCAACGTATGAAAAGGTTACATCCATATCCTTTATTTGGCTTTTTGATCGTATCGCAGATTCAGAAACTGAGTTTTCAGTCTCGCTCTTAAATTGGCCATACCACCGATTAAGGTTAGCATCTATACTGCCACCTATACCTGAAAAAATAACTAATTCTCCATCACCATCATTTCCGGGCAACCTAAATTGGGCAATCCGCATTGAACTGGATGGTTGCTCTTTTTTCCAATCTTTTGGCACTTTTGCCTGAAGTCGGCCAATTTGTATGTAATCAGGCATTAATTTAACTTCTGTTTCTCCAGGATTCGTAACTTGAACCACAGGTTCGGGATTTTGAGTAACTTGGGAGCCAATCTCATTTGTACCTTTGGACTCCTGTCCCACGATATAAAAACTCAATACAGTTCCAATTATTACTGTAAAAGATATAATAATTATTTTTGGTCTCATTTTATCTCCATCGCAATTCTAGCTTGTTCGTCTGCATGGTAGGAACTTCGCACTAAAGGACCTGACTCTACCACGTCAAAGCCTAAATCCAATCCAATTTGTTTATAATCTTTAAATTCCTGTTCTTTAACATATCTAACTACAGGTAAATGTTTTTTTGATGGTTGCAAATATTGTCCAATTGTAAATATTGTTACACCTGTGTCTAAAATTTGGTTCATTGTTTTTACCACTTCATCAAAAGACTCACCCAATCCAACCATCATACCCGTTTTTGTCCGAAGTCCCTTTTTCGCCGATAATCGTAAAACATCCAAACTTCGATGCCATACTGCCTGGCTCCGAACCTGCTTGCTGATGCGCTCAATACACTCCACATTATGACCAAATATCTCTGGCCCCTCATTAAAGACCTTCTCTAAAGATGGTTCATGACCCTTAAAATCAGGTGTCAGAACCTCCACTGTACATTTTTTTACATGGTTATGTATCTGGCGAATAGTATCAGCCCAAATGGACGCACCATAATCATTTTTCAAATCATCTCGATCTACTGAGGTGATAACCACATGTCTTAAATTCATTTTTTTAACAGCCATGGCTGTGCGAAACGGCTCCATAGGATCATTATAAACTGGTTTTCCCGTTTTTACAGAACAAAATCCACAGGCACGAGTACAAATATCACCCAAAATCATAATTGTAGCAGTCCGTCGATCCCAGCATTCATAAATATTCGGACACCGTGCTTCTTCACAAACGGTGTTGAGTTTATTGGATTGAACAACATCGTTTACAAATTTATACCCATCCGTTATTTGAAGACGAATTTTAGGTTTAAACGATTTTTTTATTATTTCAGACATCTTTCTTTTGAAATAAGTAAATCATATATTGGCGATACTTTCTGAATTGGTCACTATCAATCAATTCCAATTGATTCAATTTTGATTCAATTTTTGGTGCAATTATTTTCTCTATTATTGCTGCAGTTTTGGGGTAATTCTTTTTTGAAGAATATATTCCATATTCCATGGCTGGATTAATAAACCTATCAATGAAGTATTTACCATAGTCTAACGTTGGCATGGTGTTTTCAGTCTGATCAAATTCTCGAATTAATTCAAATCCATGTGCTATAGCACTATTAAGGTATTTTTCTTTATCATGAGATGACTTTAAATGGGGATTTTTAGTTCCATCTCTAAAATAAACAAAATAATCCGAAACTAATAAATATCCATCAGATTTTAGTGTCTCCCGTGCTTTTTCAAATCCATGATCTATTTTTATATAACAGGCACTTTCACTCTCTAAAATAAGGTCATATTCATTTAAAGGATTAAATTTTTCAAATTTGCAATGATGAAACGTCATAGCCCCATCGAATTTTTCTGCAATAACTGATTTTTGAAATTCATCCGGAGATAGAGCTTCTACTAAATATCCTATTTTCTGAAGATAATCTGCGTTCCCGCCAATGCCGCATCCTACATCTAAAATAGATTTAACATCTTCGGGAATAAAAGAAGCTAAATGTTCGATGTATCGATTTTGGGCATCTTTTATTTCTTGCAACGTGACTTTATCTAAATCAACAGACTCCGGGTGATCCCAAAACCCATAATGGAGATAAGGAGACTGGATCGTTTCAGAATAGAGTTTTAATACGTGATCAATAGGCATTAAAGAACCTGTCTCAAATCCATTGTGACTAAATAATACCGAATCCGTTCTATAAATTTTGCACCGCCGGCACCATCAATGAGGCGATGGTCAAACCCAAGAGATAACATCATCATACTTCGAATCGCTATGGCATCACCTTGGGGAGATTCCACAACAACAGCTTGTTTCTTAATGGCGCCAACTCCTAAAATTCCCACATTGGGTTGATTAATGATAGGTGTTCCGATTGTTACACCAAATACACCAAAATTTGAAATTGTAAATGTGGATCCTGTTAATTCATCAGCAGAAATTTGTTTATTTCGTGTTCGATTTGCTACATCATTCACGGTCCTACATAATCCCAAGAAATTCTTTTCTTCACAATTAAACATACTTGGAACCATGAGCCCATTTTCAATGGAAACCGCGAGTCCTATATTAATATTTTTATGATAGGTAACAGACGTTCCCAAAAGGGATGAATTCATTTCAGGAAAATCTTGAAGCGCTTTTACAACAGCATCAACCATAAAAGGTGTGTAAGTCAGTTTATACCTTTCTCTCGACAAAAAAGCATTTTCATTTTCATTAACAAAATCCACAATGGATGTCATATCCACTTCAGTCATCACATATACATGAGCTGATGTTTCAATACTTTTCTTCATATGATCTGCAATGAGTTTTCGCATGTGATGCATTTCTTCTGTTCGCCCAGGCAGAAAAGATGAATTAGCAAGCACATCAGGTGAAGAAGTTGAAGTTTGCTCCACGCCTTGTGGTTGTATAGCCGTAAAGTTTTCAATGTAATTTAGTACATCTTTTTTGGTCACACGCCCACCACGTCCTGATCCTGATATTTGTTCCAGTTCGTTCAATGGGATACCTTCCTGTGATGCTATTTTTAATACGACAGGTGTATAAAATTTCTTGCCATTCTGTGATTCCGCTGAATCAACTTTTTTCTTTTTTCTAGATGGTGGTTGTTCCACTCTAATGGGTTTATTTATAGGTTCCGATGCTTTTATCGGTTTTTTTGATGGTGATGAAATATCAACTAAACTTTCATCCGTTTCGATCCTGGCAATGACAGTTCCAACATCAACCACATCATTTTCTAACGCCAATATTTCTACAATAATCCCGGCTTCCAAACTAGGAATTTCCGAATCAACTTTATCTGTTCCAATTTCAAGAAATAATTCATCCTTTTCAACAGGATCGCCCACCTTTTTACGCCATTCAAGAATCGTTCCTTCAGTGATCGATTCACCCATCTTTGGCATTACTACATCTACTAACATTAATACTCCATTAAATTATTTAACGCTTCAATAATTTGATCTGTTTGTGGCAGAATTTCAATTTCAAGTACCGCACTATACGGGATATGACAATCCTTGGCAGCGACTCTCTTTATTGGACCATCCAGATTTTCAAATAGATCTTGAGAAACTTTTGCTGCAATTTCTGCACCCACTCCACCTGTTAATGTGTCTTCATGAACAATCAATAATTTTCCGGTTTTTATAACGGAACTATAAATGGTTTCCCAATCAATTGGGTTAAGTGTTCGGATATCAATCAAGTCAATTTGCCCTTGGTCCATCTCGCTTATTTTAATCGCTTCAATGCATTTTTGAACCATAGCCCCCCAAGTAACGATTGTTAATTCGTCTCCATCTTGAATCAACTTTGCTTTCCCAAAGGGTAAAATATAATTATTATCTGGTTCAGGGGATGATGCATATCCCTGACGGTAAAGACCTTTATGCTCAAAAATCATTACTGGATCATCCATTCGGCAAGCCGCTTTTAATAATCCTTTGGCATCAGCGGCATTTGACGGATATGCTACCAAAATCCCTGGCATATGGAAAAAGTAACTATCGATAGATTGGCTATGGTAAGGTCCACCATGAATGTATCCGCCTACAGGAACTCGGATAACAACCGGGCAACTCCATTCATTATTGGATCGATACCGCATAGTAATCAATTCATTCTGAATTTGCATCATGGCTGTCCAGATATAATCACCGAATTGAATCTCAACCACCGGTTTATATCCCGTGACTGCCATGCCAATTGCCGTACCCACTATGGACGATTCTGCTAGAGGCGAATTAAATACACGGTCTTTTCCAAAAGTGTCCGACAGCCCTTTTGTTGCAGTGAATACACCCCCTTTTGGATCGGCAATATCTTGACCATAAATTACCATTTTATCATTCCGAGCCATTTCTTCTTTTAACGCGTGGTTCACTGCATCAACTATAACTACCTTATTCCCCATAGGGTTTAAATCTGGCTCATCCATGGACACTTTATGACTGTATATGTGGTCTAATGCTTTATCCACATCAGGGTGTTCTTGGGATTCTGCCCATTTTGATTCCTCATCAACCTGCTTAGAAATTTGGTCTCGAATCTTTACAAAATCTTGGGCAGAGAACATTTTTTCTTGGATACATTGATCTTCAAAAATGGTTAAAGGGTCGCATTTTCTATTTTCTTCCAGTTCTTCCGGGGTTCGGTATTTTCGCTGATCATCTGAACTGGAATGAGGTAATAGTCGAACAACATTTGAAACAATAATAGAAGGGCCTTTCCCTTTACGTGCCCGGTCAATTGCTTGTTTAAATGCTAAATTGGTTTCAAAGAAATTTGTCCCGTTCACTTCATAACGTGATAAACTCTTATAACCCGAAGCCATGGAAAAAACCGAGCTTGCGCTTTGCTCGGATTTGTGAGTAGAGATAGCATACTCATTATCCTGGATATGAAAAATGACAGGTGCTTTTGCATTGCTGGCCCAATTCAATGCCTCGTGAAAATCTCCCTGACTCGTGGTCCCTTCACCTGAAGATACATAAACAATGTCTTTTGTTTTTTCCATTCGGCGAGCCAGAGCGCATCCTACCGCTTGCAGATATTGTGTTCCAGTTGGACTCGATTGGCTCACAATTCTCAATTGTCTATCGCTATAATGCTGTGGCATTTGACGACCACCTGAGTTAGGATCTGCTTCCCGCGCCAGGAATCCAAGTAGTTGCGCCTTCGACGTCATCCCTATTCCTAAACAATAGGCACCATCACGATAGTAGGGATAAGACCAATCTACCCCACGCCTAATGGCGACGGCCGCAGCCATTTGCGAAGCTTCATGACCAGAACAACCCATATGAAAAAATGCTTTACCTTGCTTCAACATGATCATCATTTTAGTATCCAATTCCCGAGCAAGAACCATGGTCTTATAAATATCTAAAACTTGTTTTTTTGTAAATCCGTGGAGTCGAGCCATTAGCACTCTCCTTTTATAAAACATTTATTGAATTTTTCAATCACCATATTTTTGACATTGTCATTATTTTGCGTTTCCCCCAATAATTGCTCCATGGACGTAACTCCATGGTCAAATATGCCACAGGGGATGATGCCATCATAAAATGAAAGATCGGGATTCACATTCAGGGAAAAACCGTGCATAGTCACCCAACGACTAATCCGAACGCCCAACGCAGCAATTTTTTCGTCCCCGACCCAAACACCCGTTAATCCCTCATTTCGTTGTGCAATAATTTTGAATTCAATTAAAGTATCAATCAAAACTTGCTCCAAAGTCCGCATGTACCAGCTCACACTTTTTTTATAATTGGACAGATCCAAAATGGGATAAACCACCAACTGTCCCGGACCATGAAACGTAATATCGCCACCACGCTCAATATTGAAAACATCTATCGATTCATCTCGGCTCTGTAGTAAATGATCCTCATTTGCATTTTTTCCTAAGGTGTAAACAGGATCATGCTCCACAAGGATTAAGGTATCATCAATCTCGCCTTTAATGCGCTGCTGCTGCATTTCTTTTTGGAGATCCCAAACAGCCTTGTATGATTTTTGTCCTATGTTTTGAACAAGGATTTGATCTGTTTGTGCTTCAATCATATTTATTGGTGTATTGCCGATCCAAAAGCATCCAGTGCCGCTTCCATTATTGCTTCAGATAATGTTGGATGAGCATGAATCGTCATTGCAATTTCTTCCCAGGTTGTTTCTAACGATTTCGCCACGCCCAATTCAGCAATCAGTTCAGTAGCTTCAGAACCCACAATATGGGCGCCGAGCAATTCACCATATTTTCCATCAAAGACCAATTTCACAAATCCGGTCGTGTCCCCAACTGCCATGGCCTTGCCACTGGCCTGGAATAAGAATTTGCCAACCTTCACATCATACCCCGCATCCTTCGCCTGGGCTTCTGTCATTCCTAATGAGCCAACTTGCGGTTGGCAATAGGTACAGCTGGGGATATTAGAATAATCCAACGGTTTGGGTGAATGACCCCCGATATAATCCGCTGCAACATGTCCCTGTGCAGATGCAACATGTGCCAGCCAAGGCGGCCCAGACACGTCGCCAATCGCAAAAATATTCGGAATATTGGTTTGATTAAATTCGTTAATGTTAATGGTACCAGCATTTGTTTTAATTCCCAATTCTTCCAGCCCAAGGTATTCAATATTCCCTGTAACGCCCACAGCTAATAATGCTAAATCACCTTCTAATATTTCTTTTTTCCCCTTTCTCTCAGTATGAACTTTTACTTTCGTTTTCAAACTCTCAATTTTAGAAACTTTTGTTCCTGTTGAAATTTTTATACTGGATTTTTTAAAACTTTTTCCCACTTCTTTAGAAACGTCAGCATCTTCGATTGGAAGAATCCTGTCCAGCATTTCGATCATATGTACTTCCGTTCCGAATTCATTATAATAATAGGCAAATTCGCTTCCGATTGCACCTGACCCAATAATAATCATTTTTTTCGGCGGAGAATCAAGGAGCATGGCTTCTTTGAAACTAATGACACGATTCCCATCAAATTCCATCCTAGGAAATGACTTAGGCCTAGCACCCGTTGCAAGTATAATTTTATCCGCTTCAATAGTATCTGTCTTTTGTTTATTCTTCACTTCAAGAGATGTTTTAGAAGTGAGTTTCCCGATACCTGTAATATGGGTGATCTTATTTTT
>JABHKE010000062.1 GCA_018692355.1 Fidelibacterota bacterium | reverse complement strand
ATTCTCGGAAACTTTTATCTCATTATGAAATTTCTACGCCACTCATTAGCTATTTTGAGCATAATCGATTTACTCGGATTCCAAAAATAATCAATCATTTAAATAGTGGAAAAGATTTGGCTGTAATTACAGATGCCGGAACTCCTGGTATTTCAGACCCGGCATATAAACTTGTCAGAGAATCATTGTTGCATGATATTACAATTGAACCCATCCCGGGAGCTTCTGCATCTCTGGCTGCATTAGTATCTTCTGGCCTCCCAACTGATCGATTCCTTTTTGAAGGGTTTCTGCCCCCAAAAAAGGGGCGTAAAGCACGGATTGCACGTGTCGAGAATGAGCAATCCACGTTAATCTATTATGAATCGCCCAAGAGGATCCAACGAACCTTGAAACATTTACTGGAAGGACTGGGCGATCGTCCAGCAGTAGTTGCTCGAGAATTAACAAAATTATACGAAGAAATAAAACGGGGAACACTTTCTGATTTGCTGACGTATTTTACCAAACATCCACCAAAAGGAGAATGTGTTATTCTCGTAGGAAAAGATGACCCAAATGTCTATTTCAAATAAATCATTATTTATATCTTTCGAAGGTATTGATGGCTGTGGTAAATCCACACAAGTAAAGATGCTTATGAATCGCTTTGAGTCGGATGGAATTGATTCGTTATTGGTTCGTGAGCCTGGTGGTACACAGATCTCCGAAGAAATCAGGGAAGTTCTCTTAAAAAATCGTAATGAGAATATGGCCGAGAGAACTGAAGCGCTTCTTATGACGGCAAGCCGTGCACAACTTACCCATGATGTTATTATTCCGAGTCTAGACTCTGGATTAATTGTAATTGCAGATCGATTTAAGGATTCAACTTTGGCTTATCAAGGTGGTGGAAGGGGATTGGATATTAACTATTTGCTACAACTAAATGATTTTGCCACTTTTGAACTTGATCCTGATATTACTTTTTTTATAGATGTTACTGCAGATGAAGGGCATAGACGTCTAAATTCAAAGAATCCTGATAGAATTGAAGGTGCCGGAAAAATATTTCAGGAAAAAGTCCGAGAACAATATCTTAAATTGGCGCGTATTTACCCTGATCGATTCATTGTTTTAGATGGTGAAAAGACAGCAGAAGAAATCCATCAAATAATTCGGCTAGAGATAAAAACAATACGAGAAAAATGAAAAATAGAAAAAGAAATATAAAATTTTTAATCTTGATGTCCGTCTCCTTGGTTTTTTTAGGCGCTGAAAAAAAAGATATTTACAAACAAGTCCGCAAAAATCAATCCTTGATCAATGATGTGTATCGTCATTTGGTCACGAATTACGTAGATGATATAGATCTGGACGCATTTACGAAAATGAGCATCAATAATATGCTCCTCGATCTTGACCCTTATACAGTTTATATGGAGAATGAGGAGAGAAGCGGGATTGAAATGCTCACCAAGGGAAAATATGGCGGTGTCGGGATTCAAATTGGTCGAAGAGAAAAGGTATTAACTGTTATTTCACCCATGGAAAATTCACCGGCTAAACGTGCAGGAATTATTAGTGGAGACAAGATTATCAAAATTGATGATCAGGAAACAGAAGGCCTTTCTATGGATGATGCAGCAAAATTGATTCGTGGGAAAAAGGGATCTCAGGTGGTTTTGAGCGTTGAACGATTTAGAGAAGCAGATCTTATTGAATTTGAATTAACGCGGGAAGATATTAAGGTTAAAGACATATCCTATTCCGGTATGTTAGATAAACAAACAGGCTATATTCGATTAACACGGTTTTCTCGAAATTCGGATAAGGAAATGAAACAAGCATTGAGAGAATTACTGGAAAATAATATGACTGGATTGGTATTGGATCTTAGAGATAATCCAGGCGGCTTATTGAATGCAGCTGTGAATATTCTTGACCTGTTCATTGATAAGGGTGAGATGCTTGTTTGGACAGAAGGTAAAACTCAAAAATCGAAACGGCAATATGAAAGTAAAACTGTTCCACTTGTACCCAATGATTTGAACATTACTGTACTGGTGAATCAGGGAAGTGCATCAGCCAGTGAAATTGTTGCAGGAACTCTTCAGGATCTTGATCGTGCTGTGGTTGTGGGCAGGTCCACCTTTGGTAAAGGATTGGTCCAAACTGTTTTTAATTTAGACAAAAATCGTGCTTTAAAGATCACTACAGCAAAATATTATATCCCTAGTGGACGCCTTATTCAAAAACCGGGATATTTACCAGATGATATTTTAGCAGACACTACAAAACAAGACAGTCTTTTCTATACCAAAGGCGGACGTGAAGTTTCCGGTGCTGGTGGAATCACTCCGGATCATGAAGTCGAGCTAGGATCAGGTTCTCCTATTTTATCTGCTAGTTGGCGACAGGGATTGTTTTTTAATTATGTTCAGAAACATAAAATAGATTACAATTCATTTGATGAGGTTGAAGCAGACACAACAATCATGTCACAATTTGAAGAATATATTTATTCCAGTGACCTGGATATTTTTATGAAAGGTGAATCAAATTATCTGGATATGAAAGATATGCTATGGGAATTAGACTCTACTGATATCCAAATCCAGGGTGCTATAGAAATTATTGATACCTACTTTGAACAAAAATCTCTTACCCAGTTTGAGACAGAATCTGACAAACTTTACCATTGGCTCCTTGTAGAATTCGCTGATTATTTTCATGGAGATGAAGGACGGGTAAAACAGTCTGCTACACAAGATAAAGATATCCAAAAAGCAATGATGATTTTACACGATCCAGTCGCAATTGAAAATGTTTTCTTACCCCAATTAGAATCCGATACAGTTACTGGTGACTAATTTCTTCCAAGTGCAATTCTCCAAGTATATTATTTAATACAACTTTTTCTCTTTGTAACTTTTTCGACTATTATTAGGGCGATTAGCTCAGTTGGTTAGAGCGCTACGTTGACATCGTAGAGGTCGGCGGT
>JABHKE010000155.1 GCA_018692355.1 Fidelibacterota bacterium | reverse complement strand
TGCCTTTGGAGAATTATACCATCAAACTTGAACAAGGCTGGAATATGGTGGGTAACCCATTCTCATTCCCTGTTCAATATGTAAAAGATAGTAATATAGATGATCCAATCACATATGGGAATTCTGATAAAGATGGTTGGAGTGGCCCACAAACTGAATTACAACCTTGGAATGGTTATGCGGTCTATGCTTCAGCAGAATCGGACTTGGTTCTAATTCCGTTTCAGGAACAAGACTCTTCTGCGCAAAGGGTTGCCAATATTGATGGTTGGTATCTGAATTTAAAAGCAGAAAGTCCAAACTTTTTTCATCATGCTGCACAAATCGGTCGCCACGAGAATGCTTCTAATGGACAAGATCTCTATGATACTCCTCAGTTACCGGATATTAATGAAACAATCTCCTTGCTCATGGATCTTAACGGGAATTCATCATTTCGCTATACAAAAGACATTCGTGATTTAGACGAGTTTAATGGTGTTTGGAATCTGCGCTTAGATGGGAATAATGACGAAAGATCAATGGTACTTTCAGGCGTATTAAAGGGTTCTATCCCAGAAGGTCTTCGTATAGCTATTGTTGATATTCAGGAACGTAAAGTATCGCATGATATTTTAAACCAGGGGTTAGCAATTAAAAAGGATCCAAATCTTGACTACGATCTAAAGCTTGTGGCTGGTGATATAGATTATGTGGCTACAATGACTGAAGAAATATTAAATAATATTCCTTCAGTATATTCTTTAAGTCAGAACTATCCCAATCCATTTAATCCGATCACTAAGATGAACTATGCACTTCCTAAACGATCAAGAGTAATTATTTCCGTCTACAATGTGTTGGGTCAAGAAGTAACAACTCTTTTAAACAAAGAACAAGATTATGGATACCACACAGTCACTTGGAACGGAACTGATAGAATTGGTAAACAGGTGGCTTCAGGGGTTTATTTTGCAAGATTGACAACTAAGAATTTTGGCCAGACGAAAAAAATGTTAATGTTGAAATAAGGTTTTTCTAATTAATCTAATATAAATGGCCAGTTGATTTATTCTGATAAGGATACGGTATTCCCTTCTGGGTCAGTTTTGATGAGCCAAATGTCACTATGATTTTCATCTCCGTTACCTAAGATATCAATGCTACCGGTTAGGGCGAATCCTCCATCAAATGTCTGCAAAACTGAAAACCCATAATTGTTGGTTATACCTCCAAAGGTTTTATCCCAGTCGACACTACCATTGCCATCAATTTTAATTAACCGGATATCATAAGCACTATTTTCATGAACATAAGAATGGCAAATCAAAATATGGCCACCATCATTAGTTTCCCGCAGAGCATTGCCACCTTCACCATTACTACCACCGAATGCGTTATCCCATATTTTGTCACCAGTTGAATCTATTTTAATCAAGACCAGAGCTGTATTCCCATATCCAAACGAATCCGTAACACCCCTTATAATGTAACCGTCATCAGGTGTTTTAAGTATGGATTTTCCATAATCACTACTATTATCACCAAAAGTCTTGGCCCACGTTGTTTCTCCTTGTGAATCTGTCCTGATTAACCAGATATCAGAACTACCATTTCCGAAAGATTCTGTACTTCCTAGAAGAATGAACCCACCATCTTCAAGTATCTGAACATCAGCCCCAAGATCCAAACCTGCCCCACCAAATGTTTTTGTCCAAAGTGAATCTCCTTGAGAATTTGTTCTAATTAACCATATATCCTGATCTCCATCACCTGAAAAGTCACTATTCCCTATAATAATATAACCGCCGTCTGTCATTTGTTGTATCGCCCCGCCTTGATCTGTATTAGAACCACCAAAATAGGTATCCCATTCCATTAAACCAGTAGGATCTGTCTTAATCAGCCAAATATCACTGCCACCAAAACCATACGATTCTGTTGTACCAGAAATAATATATCCACCATCTGATGTTTGTAAGATATGCCGAGCATCATCATTTTCGCTGCCACCATAATTATGATTCCATTGTTCAGTACCTTTATAATCTGCCTTGATCAGCGAAATGTTATTTCCAGTACTGCCTAAGATGACATAGCTACTGTCTGCTGTCTGTAAAATAGAATATCCTGCGTCATCTATATAATCCAATCCAAAAGTAGCATTAAAAACTAAAAAGTTATATACTGATAAAATTATTGTTTCACTATCTGCGGTATTGCCAGATTTATCATAAGAACGGACAAATAATGTGTGCTCGCCATTCTCATAATTATTTGTTATCCATGTAAGAGTGTAGGGAGCAGTGCTGTCGGTAATCCCAGTTGAATCACTATTGATCCAGAGTTCAACTTTTACTACTTCATCATTATCAATTGATTCACAGGCAACAACGACCGTGTCATTAATTATTGAATTATTATTTGGAGATGTAATTAAGACGCTAGGAGGATATGTATCTACACTTTCATCATCTTTTTTCTCTTCACAGGACCAAAAGATCAATAACACAATTGATAGTATTAAAATTGATGTTTTCATATTATTCAGGAAAGTTAAATCCCATCTAGCATAGCGTTATTATAATTTTATTTATAATCTAATATACGGGGTTGCCAGGGTATCTATCAAAACATAGCAATAATATTTCAGTTTTCATAACTATCAATCGGCGGGCATGTACATATTAAGTTTCTATCCCCAAATGCATTATCAATTCTGCCAACTGTTGGCCAATATTTATGTTCTTTAAGCCACGGTGCCGGGTAAGCTGCTATTTGCCGAGAATAGGAATGCTTCCATTTATCAACAGTAACGACAGAAGCAGTATGCGGCGCATTTTTTAACGGATTATCATTAGCATCCATTGTACCATCAATGACGTCTTGGATTTCTTGTCGAATAGAAATCATGGCATTACAGAAGCGATCCATTTCTCTTTTTGACTCACTTTCTGTGGGTTCAATCATGAGAGTTCCAGGAACCGGAAATGACATAGTTGGCGCATGGAAACCATAGTCCATGAGCCGTTTGGCAACATCCTCATCAGATATTCCAGATTGGTTTTTCAACTGTCTTAAATCAATAATGAATTCGTGGGCATTATATCCACCAATTCCCCTATAAAGAATTAGGAAATGATTCTCTAATTTTTTTGCCATGTAATTGGCATTCAGTATAGCGACTTGAGTTGCTTTTCTAAGGCCATCGCCACCCATCATTACTATATAAGCCCAGGGAATGAGTAATATGCTACTACTTCCAAAGGGAGCAGAAGACACAGCATGAATAGCCTTTTCTCCACCTGTTTTAATTTGTGAATGTCCGGGTAGAAAGGCCGCCAAATGATCTTTACAAACGATGGGCCCCATCCCGGGACCACCGCCACCATGGGGAATGCAAAAAGTTTTATGGAGATTAATATGCATTACATCCCCTCCAAATGCTCCCGGTTTAC
The DNA here is from genome assembly GCA_018692355.1 of Fidelibacterota bacterium. Taxonomy (GTDB): domain Bacteria; phylum Fidelibacterota; class Marinisomatia; order Marinisomatales; family UBA1611. The sequence continues at coordinate 31,992 of JABHKE010000155.1, read as the reverse complement.
ATAATCCCAGCATGGCATTGAGATTGGCGCCATCTAAATAGACTTGACCACCATAGTCATGAACGATCTGACAAATCTCTTTGATAGAGTGTTCAAAAACACCATGAGTCGAAGGATAAGTAACCATGATTGCTGCCAGATTATCAGAATGGATTTTGGCTTTTTCTGCTAAATCATCTTTAGAGATATTTCCATGTTTATCACATTCAACAATTACAACTTTCAATCCTGCAATGACAGCCGATGCCGGGTTGGTTCCATGTGCGGATGCTGGAATTAAACATATATTCCGATGATCATTGCCATTCTCTTTATGGAATGCACGGATGACCATAAGCCCGGTATATTCACCTTGAGCACCAGAATTGGGTTGCATGGAGATTTTATCGAAGCCAGTTGTTTCAGTAAGCCAATTGCCTAATTCACCAATTAATTTATGGTAGCCATCCGTCTGATTATTAGGAGCAAATGGATGGATATTGCTAAATTCATTCCAGGTGATTGCTTCCATTTCCGTAGTTGCATTGAGTTTCATAGTGCAGGACCCTAAAGGGATCATGCTCGTATTCAGAGATAAATCTTTTGTCTCTAATCGATGGAGATAGCGGAGCATTTCTGTCTCCGAATGGTATGAATGAAACACAAGATGATCTAAATATGAAGATTTTCTATCTAAATCAGATGGAATGGTATTTCCTGTTTTCTCAATTTTTGGTGCTTTAAAAACAGAAAGCAATTCATCAAGATGGTCTTCTGTGGTTGTTTCATCTAAAGAAATCCCAACGGTTCCATCTCCATAATCTCGAAGATTTACTTCAAGGTTTTTGGCTTTATCATTCCAACCATCTGCCTTAAATCGAATTGTATCAAAGAAATATCCGTAGATAATTTCATATCCTGCTTTTTCTAGTGATTTTGCTAATTTTGCTGATAAATAGTTTACTCGTTCTGCAATCTTTTTTAATCCTTCGGGGCCGTGATAAACCGCATACATCCCAGACATGATTGCCAACAAAACCTGTGCGGTACAGATGTTGGAAGTTGCTTTTTCGCGGCGTATATGTTGTTCCCTGGTTTGAAGTGCCATTCGAAATGCTGGATTTCCTTGAGCATCCTGTGAAACACCAATAATACGTCCAGGGATTTTTCGTTTGAATTCTGCTGTTGTGGAAAAAAAAGCTGCATGGGGTCCGCCGTAGCCCATGGGTACGCCAAATCGTTGTGCATTTCCAACTGCTACATCGGCACCCATTTCTCCTGGTGATTTGAGAAGCGTCAGCGCCAAAAGATCCGTAGCCACGCATACGTAAGATTGATTTTCATGAGCAGAATCACATAGATCAGAATAGTCTTGAATAAAGCCGTCCGTATCTGGATATTGAATCAGAGCACCAAAGACAGACTCATTAAATTCGAACCGACTGTGATCTGATATTATTAATTCAATACCTAATGGTTCAGATCGAGTTTTTAAAATATCAATAGTTTGTGGATGGGATTTAGATGACACCAAAAAAGTCTTCTTATTTGGATCTCGGGTAGCGTTAAAAAACATGAGCATAGCTTCTGCTGCTGCGGTACCTTCATCAAGCAAGGATGAATTTGCTAACGGAAGCCCGGTGAGATCAGAAACCATAGTTTGGAAATTTAACAACGCTTCCAAGCGTCCTTGACTAATCTCCGCTTGATAAGGCGTATATGAAGTGTACCAGCCGGGATTCTCTAATATATTTCGTTTAATAACGGCAGGAACGATTGTCCCATAATATCCCATCCCTATGTAAGACCGAAATACAGAATTCATTCTAGCAAATTCTTGTAGTCGCTTAATGGTTTCTGGCTCGGATTTTTTAGGTAGAAAATTCGAAGATCTTTTGGTAAGAATATTTTCAGGAACCACAGTTGTAGAAAGCTCGTCTAAAGATGTGAGCCCCAGTTCAGAAAGCATTGCCTGGATATGGGCATCACTGGAGCCAAGGTGTCGTTTAACAAAAGAATTGAACATAGATCAAATGGGAAAAATATGGTTAAAATAATGGAGTAAGATTAAAGAAATTCCATCTTTTAGCCTATTTAGATTTTCATCAGTGTCCCTTGTTTTTATGGGTTATTATTAGGTAATCTACGATTATGAGAAAAAACAAAGAGTTCCAAGTTAAAAAAGAAGTTTTGATTAAGATAGGAGAACGGGTTTTTATTGATGACGTTGAATGGAAAGCGGCTGAAGTAATTAATGATATAGTGACTCTTTACCGAGAGGGTATTGGGGGTGAAAGTCACACCATTCAAAAGACAGTCAAGGAAGTTAAAACTCTTGTTTCTAAAAAGACTTGAGATAGAAAACGAATCCATCATTAAACCATTCATATTGATAGATTAAATGGGTAAATTTTCAGGCTAAATATGAATAAAATAATTCAAACAAGAACCACAATGATTTTTCTTGTGGGGGTGAAATCAAGGTTGACGCAGGAAACTGGGACCTAAAAACAATTTTTACAATGCACCGTACGGTGCATTTTTTTTACATTGAGGTAATTATGTCTATGGAAAAACTAATCGAATTACAAGGAATTGATACAAAACTAAGAGATCTGAATGATCTTCTAGGTGATTTACCATTTAAGGTTAACGAATTAAATCAGCAGGAAGAATTTATTAAAAATTCACTTATAGAAAAGAAAGAAAGATTGAAAGAACTTGCTGTCGAATGTCATAAAGGGGAGGTTCGTATTGCTGAAATCAATGACAAGGTCAATAAATTAAAAGACCAACTCTTCCTAGTTACAAACAATAAACAATATGATGCATTGATGCATGAAATGGATCATATGAAAGAAGAACGGTCCACTATCGAAACAGAAACGTTATCTTTTTTAGAAGAAAGTGAAACTTTAACGGAATCTGTTGAAACTATGGAATCAGATCTAGGATCTTTATCGAATGAAATAACTGTTCGTCGTGAAAAACTAGAATCAGTTATTTCAGATTCTGCTGAAGAAAAATCATCTTTAGAACAAAAGCGCTCAAATAAAGTGGAAAGTCTTGATCTTAATACTTTGTCAATTTATAATCGTGTATTTCAGGCGCGAGATGGATTGGCCGTTGTGAATCTTTCTGGAAACGGTTGTGGAGGGTGTGGTGCACATGTCCCTTTGCAAAAAGTGACAGAAGTTCGTGCCAATTCTGCTATTCATAGATGTGATGTTTGTGGAAGATTTCTTTATAGTGAAAATAATTCTTTAAATTAGATGGTTATTTAAAAATTGAGTCGGTCGGATGGTTACTCTTGGCCCGCGTGAGCGGTCTAAGAGAGGAAAGTCCGGGCACCGCAGAACAGGATGCCCCCTAATGAGGGGAGGTTCGCATTCGCGAATCATGGAAAGTGCAGCAGAAAGTAAACCGCCCCGTTATTTGCGGGGTAAGGGTGAAAGGGTGGTGTAAGAGACCACCAGGTCGTGAATAAATTCAGGATGCTTGTAAACCCCATCCGGTGCAAGATCGAATAGTCTTCAAGATGTTGTTCGCATCGTTAAAGAAGCGGGTAGGTTGCTCGACCATGATGGTAACATTATGGCTAGATGAATGACCATCCCTTTGGTTTTGAATCTTGAGACTAAAGGACAGAACTCGGCTTATAGACCGACTCGATTTTTCTATATATTATGCGTTGGATATTCCCAAATCTTCAATCTGATCAAGTCAGAACAACCATGGAACATTACAAAGTTCCAGAATCAATTGCGAAAGTGATGGTTTCTCGAAAATTGACTGATTTGGCTCAAACTAAAGAATTTTTCTCACCGAGTATTTCCCAACTTCATAATCCCTTTTTAATGAAAGGGATGGAAAAAGCAGTGAACCGGATCATCAGAAATATAGAATCTGAAACACCCATTTTTATTTTTGGAGATTATGATGTGGATGGTACCACAGGTGCATCAATTCTTTATACAGGGCTCTCCAATTTGGGTGCAAAGGTGAAAACCTATATTCCGAATCGTGAAAAGGAAGGCTATGGCGTTTCAGAAATGGGAATTGATAAAGCAGGAAAATTTAGTGCAGACCTGTTTATCACTTGCGATTGTGGTATTAATGCCATCAACCGTGTTAATTATGCAAATGAGAAAGGTATTGATGTGATTATCACTGATCACCATATTCCTGGAGAAATACTTCCAAATGCGTATTCTATTTTAAATCCCAAACAAGTGGATTGCGATTATCCATTTAAGGGATTATGTGGCGGCGGCGTTGCATTAAAACTTTTATCAGGACTAGTGAAAAAGATGGGGTTTTCATTTGATTTGATAACCGACCTCATGGATTTGGCAGCATTAGGGACATCAGCTGATCTTGTTCCCATGAAAGACGAAAATCGGGTGTTTGTTCATATTGGACTAAAAACCTTGAGAACAACGAGGCGACCCGGACTTCGCTCATTATTAAAAGTAGCAAAAGTGGATTTAGATAGGGATTTGTCTGTTACACAAATTGTGTTTCATGTAGCACCAAGAATAAATGCAGCAGGTCGATTGGGAGATGCAAATAGATCTGTAGAATTATTAACCACAACGGATACTGACATAGCTAATCAACTGGCTCAAGAATTAGATCAGGAGAATTTATCAAGAAGAGTAATCCAGCAAGGTGTTGTGGACGATGCGTTATTTTTAGTGAATTCAGAAGTGGATTTGGAAAAAGATAAAGCCATTGTGTTAGGATCTAGAGGGTGGCATCAAGGGGTGGTTGGTATTGCTGCATCCAAGATAAAAGAAGAATTCAACCGACCATCCATTATCATTTCTTTTGATGAAGAAGGAAATGGAAAAGGATCTGCTCGAAGTATAAAAGGGTTGGATCTTTACAATGCTTTAACAGCAGCTAGTGAGCATTTAGAGAATTACGGCGGCCATGCCATGGCGGCAGGGTTGGCAATTCATGAATCAAAACTAAATGATTTTCGGAATGCTTTTTTAGCTTATGCTGATTCAGCATTAAATGTTAATGACCTTGAGCCTCAATTATATTTGGATGCGGAAATTAGATTATTTGATTTGAATCGTCGGTTTATGGAGTTCATAAAAAAACTGGGTCCCTATGGACCTGGAAACATGCGTCCAAAATTTTTTGTTACAAATGCAAATGTAATTGGAAACCCAAAGGTGATCGGAAATGGGGATCATATTAGATTCCAAGTGAAACAAAAACAATCCGTCATTGATGTGGTGGGATTCGGACTAGCTCATCATTATCAGAATCTCATTTTGGGAGTTCCTATAGATATCGCATGCATTGTAGAGACAAATGTATGGAGAGGGAAAGAATCAATTCAACTAAATGCCAGAGATATTCGATTGTCTTCGACTGAATAACTCTTGTTGTAAATTCAAACTTAACCCCTTTAAAATAGAACACCTTTTCAATGGATAAATTGTTTTTTACTGACGAACATATCATGATTCGTGATATGGTTCGTGAATTTGCTGATACCGAAATCACGCCGGTTGCCCGGGACTTGGATGAACAAGGAGAATTTCCCACGGCTCTCGTGAATAAAATGGGTGAATTGGGTCTCATGGGCATCTTGATTCCGGAAGAATACGGTGGCTCAGGGTTGGATATGGTTGCCTTTGCCACAGCTATTATTGAATTGGCACGGGCCGATGCATCAGTGGCTATTACTATGGCAGCACATACATCATTGGGTTCACTTCCCATCCTGATGTTTGGATCGGATGAGCAGAAAAATACCTATCTTCCCAAACTGGCAACTGGCGAAATGTTGGGTGCATTTGGCCTCACAGAGCCGGATGCCGGTAGTGATGCAGGTGCCACAAAAACAAAAGCAGTTCGGGATGGTGATGAATATGTGGTAAATGGCGGAAAGATTTTTATTACAAATGCTGGAAAAGCAGGTGTGTTATCTTTCACATCTCAAGTGATTGAGAATGGAAAAAATCTGGGTATTGCCGCATTTTCAATTTCTACAAATACACCGGGTTTGGAAATTGGTCCTAAAGAAAAAAAAATGGGATGGCGTGCTAGTGACACACGGCAACTATTTTTCAAGGATATGCGGATTCAAGCGACATCCATACTAGGAACGCCCGCAAATGGTTTTAAAACATTTTTGAAAACATTGACATCCGGTCGAGTCTCTATCGGTGCATTATCTATAGGAACGGCTTTAGGTGCGTATGAGCGTGCATTAGCCTATTCCACTGAACGAATTGCATTTGGAAAACCAATCAATAATTTTCAATCTGTTGGATTCAAATTGGCAGATATGGCAACCAAGATAGAAGCATCAAAATTGCTAGTTTTCCATGCGGCGTGGATGAAAGATCAAGGATTGGACATTACTAAAGAAGCAGCCATGGCAAAACTTTTTGCCAGTGAAACAGCCATGGAAGTAACCACTGAAGCTATCCAAATTCATGGAGGATACGGCTATGTAAAAGAGTATGATGTGGAGCGCTTTTTCAGAGATGCTAAGATACTAGAGATTGGTGAGGGGACTAGCGAGATACAGCGACTTATCATTTCAAGAGAAATCCTAAAAGAAATTCAGATTTAATGACTGAAAAACAAAACCCCAACCCACTTTTTCTATATTTTTTATTTGATAAATATTGGAGACAATACCTGATTATTTTTGGTTTGATAATGCTGATCTCTATTCTTTTTCCCCATGGGAAAGCGTTAAAATATTCCTATCAAATCAATGACATCACTAGGGAACCCATTATTGCCCCCTTTACTTTTTCCATTTTAAAAACTGAAGGACGGCTACAGAGTGATTTGGATGAACAGAAAAAGTCCGTACCTTATATTTTTAACCGAAATGATGAAATTGTAGCAAAACAGATAGATGCTTTGGGTGAATTCTTTGCTATGACAAACGAGTTACGGCATGCCATTTGGCGACTTGAAGAATCCAAGAGATTGGTCTATGAACGTCGTTATAACAAGCAATATGAAAAAGCTCACTCCGAATTTGTGTCTGACAGTGCTAATCTATCTATTCTAACAAATGAATTCCACCGAATCTATTCATTCACTGTAAAAAAGCCCGAATGGATTACCTATGTGACAGCGGACCAAGATCCGAAAAATATGAAGGATTTAGATCGGAATAGAGATCATGTGATTCAGATTTGCAAAAATAGATGGACAGAAGGTATTTATGATATTGTAGTCAGTGATATTGCTAGTCACCAAGTTATGATTAATCAAAGCGATGTTCCGGATCTAGCAACACCAGAGAGTTTTAATGATCTTCAGTCTGCATGGACAAAAGCAAGAAAAGAATTGCTTTCCATTTTTTCTGAAGGTTATTTTTTCCGTGATCTGGGATATGATCTCATTGTTGAGTTTATGAAACCAAATCTGTTATTTGATCGACAACTTACTGAGCGCCATCAAATTGAGAGTTTAAATAAAGTTCCCCGTAGCCAAGGTGTAGTGTTAGAAAATGAATTAATTGTGGATGCCAATATCCGGATTACTGATGATGTCCTTCAAAAATTAAACTCATTATCTGTGGCAATCACAAAACAGGAAACCAATTCTGGCTGGGCGAAAATTGCCTTGAGCTTTCTTGGGAGAATCATGATGCTCTCGGTAGTGGTCTCCCTGTTCTTTGCATTTTTAGTAGTGTACCGAATTACCATTTTCCAAGATTGGAAATTGGTTTTATTAATCTCAATCGTTTTTTTACTGCAATTGGGATTGGCTCATATATTCGTGATTAGGTTGGAATGGTCGGAATATTTAATTCCGGTAACTGTTGGTGCCATGACCCTTACTATTTTATTTGATGCACGAATCGGATTTATGGCCACAACTTCTATGGCAATTCTCATGGGGCTCATGATGGGACAAAACATTGATCTTGTCATTGTCTCACTTTTCACAGCAACAATTGCCGTTTATAATATCAGGCAATTGAGAAAAAGGAGCCAATTATTCACCACAATGTTTGCTCTCATTGCTGCTAGTGTTTTTGTCATTATTGGATTGGGGCTTTTTAAAGAACATAATTGGATTACCATGTTAAGTGATATTCAATTATTAACCATCAACAGTATTTTAGCACCAATTGTGACTTATGGATTGATTGGTCTATTTGAGATCTTGTTTGAAGTAACCACCAATTTAACTTTGATTGAATTATTAGATTATGATCATCCACTATTAAAACGAGCTCAACAAGAAACAAATGGGACCTTTAATCATAGCATCGTGGTTGGCAATCTTGCAGAATCATGTGCAAATGCGATTGGAGCACATGCATTGCTTTGTCGCGTGGGTGCTTATTATCATGATATTGGAAAAATGGCGAAGTCAGAATATTTTATTGAAAACCAATACGGCGGGGAAAATAAACACGATTCACTTACACATACCATGAGTGCACGTATTATCCGAGCACATGTGAAAGAAGGATTAAATCTTGCACAGGAATATGCTCTCCCAAAAGTTGTTTCTAATTTTATTCCCATGCACCATGGAACAACCCGCGTAGAATATTTTTATCGAATGGCATTGAAAGAAGCTGAAGACTCAGGTGCCAAAGTTGATGAAAGTGCCTTCCGATATCCTGGCCCAAAACCAAACACAAAAGAGACGGGCATTCTCATGATCTGCGAAGCAGTAGAAGCAGCCGTTCGATCTATCAAGAAACCGGATATTTTCAAGATCGAAGCTATGATCGATAAGATTATTAAGGGACGCATTGATGATGGTCAATTGAATGAATGTCCCCTTACGTTAGACGAATTGAATAAGATCAAGGGAACTGTGGATGGTACCACGGGAATGTTACCTGTACTACGGGGAATTTATCATATTCGGGTGGAATACCCCGATGATCCCAAAAGCACTGCTTCTGCATGATCATTGTTTCCGTGGATTGCGATCCAACGCTGGAATGCCCTAATAAAAAATTAGTTATAAATTTAACCAAATCGGTCTTAAATAAATATGAAACCCCCAGTGGAAATATCTCCTTTATTTTTGGATCTGATGAATTGTTGTCCAATCTGAAGAAAGAATTTTTCCAAAGGGATCATTGGACAGATGTGATAGCTTTTCGATTAAATGAATATGATGAAAAAGATTTAGAAGGTGAAATATATATTAGCCTTCCACGAGCAAATGAGAATGCTATATCTTTTGGGGAACTCTATGAAAAGGAAGTAGCAAGGCTCATCATTCACGGATGCCTACATTTGGTTGGGTTTAATGACGAATCAGAAAAAGAAAAAATAGAAATGACAAAAATAGAAAATAATTTATTAAGCCAATTAAACTGGCATAAACTTTTTGGGACTTAAATGAAAAAACTGGATGCTGCAGACAAGTTTATTAAACTTTTGGAGATCGTTGAAAAACTTCGTGGGCCAGATGGGTGTCCTTGGGATAAAGAACAAACACATGCATCATTGCTCCCTTATTTTATTGAAGAAGCGTATGAAGTAATGGAAAGCGTGGACAAAGGCGACTTTGAAACATTCCAGGAAGAATTGGGTGATATATTGCTTCATGTAGCGTTACAGTCACAAATTGCATCAGAAGATTCAAAATTCAATATTTCTGACTCATTGGACACAGTGAATGAAAAACTGGTCCGGCGCCACCCGCACGTTTTTGGGGATAAAAAAGCTGATGCTGCTTTTGAAGCCAAACAAAATTGGGAAGCCACAAAACATGTAGAGAAAAATAGAAAATCCCGATTGGATGGTGTTCCCTTGGCTCTACCAGCGCTTACTCGGGCCCAACGGCTCCAACAAAAAGCGGCCTATGCTGGATTTGATTGGGACAATGTGGATGATGTTTGGGCAAAACTTCATGAAGAAGTAGATGAATTAAAATCAGCCCATGAAACTGGGGATATGGAAAATTTTAAAGAAGAGATTGGTGATGTCCTTTTTTCGGTAGTGAATCTTTCGCGGTTTTTTGATATTCCGGCTGAAGATATGCTCCGGGCGACGAATCGAAAATTCACGACCCGATTCCAAAAAATAGAAGAAGAATTAAAGGCAAAAGGGAAAAAGCTGGAAGAATCCACTTTAGAAGAAATGGAAGAAATATGGGAACGGGCGAAAGAGAAAGTGTAACTCGTAAATAATTATATTTTACATATTTAATAGATTCAAATTGTTTGATTTAATTTTATCTGCGTTTAATACCCTTTTCATATTGATCCTTGGATCGTTATAATCAATTTTCTGTCAGATCCACGGTTCCGGTGTTCACAGAGATAAATTCCTTGCCACGTGCCCAAGTTGAGTTTCCCATCTGTGATAGGTATTGAAACTGACGATCCCAACAGAGAAGCTTTCAAATGAGCAGGCATATCATCAGACCCTTCAAAAGTATGCTGGTAATAACTTTGGTTTTCTGGTGCCAGCATATTGAAATGAGATTCGAAATCAGTCCGAACAGTTGGGTCCGCATTTTCGTTAATGGTTAAGGAAGCGGATGTATGTTTTATAAATAATTGAAGAATCCCAGTCTTGAAATCTTTTATTTCAGGAATATTTTCCAATACATCATGGGTGATGATGTGAAATCCGCGAGACTTGGGAGAAAGAGTAATTGTTTTTTGAATCCACACTATTTTAATTTGCCACGAACTTCACTAAGAAACACAAAGAAATAATTTGAACTTAACATACCTTAATGTCTTTAGTGGTTTAATGATTTTTGCATCCAGATGCGAGTTTCTTCAGCTGGAGTTATTTGAGTTTCTTCTGTAATTATAAAACCACGATTTAAGGAAAATGCTATCATTCCATCGTGTTTTTGCCGTGTCTTTAATAAGATTGAACTAAATTTATTATTGGTTGCCCATTTCTCTTGGAAATTTGCTAAGGAATAAGCAACCCCCATTCGGCGAAATTTCGGTAAAACGCCACCCATCCAACTATAAAAGCTGCCATCGTTAAGTCGGTCATAGCCAATTTTAAATCCAACCGACTGATTGTCTATTTCAGCAATAAGAGCAAGATACTTTCCTGCACACCGTTTTTTATATACTTCTATTTTGTAGGGAGAGGTGAATTCGGGGATTTTGGATGATAAATCCACGCATTCCTGAAATGCCCCTTTGCGAATATGAATCAAGTTTTTCGTTCTTTTTTTCGAGCAGCAGGGAATAAAATATTATTTAGGATTAATCGATAACCTGGTGAATTTCGATGTAGTGATAGATCTGTTGGCGGGTCTCCAACAAAATGTTGATAATCCTCCGGATCATGCCCACCATAAAAAGTGAATGTCCCTTTTCCGAAGTTTCCGTGCAGATATTTTACCTGATCTGATGCAGGGTCTTCGCCCATGATCACAATATGATTTTTAATTCTATTTTTATGGAATCCAGTTGTTTGTCCCATGAATCCCTTCACAATGGTCACATGGTTTTGGGTAAGCATAGTGGGCACCGGATCATATTTGGCGGAAAATTCAAATAGTGAAAAGTAATCTGCTTCTGCTCCACGAGTTACAGGATTATGGCTGGGTGGAATATCAATATCAGAAAATTCATATACCATGGGATCCGGTAAAAGCTTGAATCCAGTAAAAGCAAATGGTAGCGAATAATCCAATTTTGAATGAAGGCTGGGATCGATGGGTGTACCATCAAAAACGGAATGTGCCCCATCTACATTTTCCATGGAAAGTGCAATGTCGTATGAGTCTGTGGCGGAGCACATGGCAAAAAGGAATCCGCCATTGCCCACATAATTTTTAATATTCCGTGCAATGGCTTTCTTTTGTTCGTGGACACTGCGGTATCCTAAATTAGTGGCTACAGATTCAAATTGTCTTTGCTGATCCCGATACCATTGGGCGTTGTGATGACTGCGGTAAAATTTTCCGTATTGCCCTGTAAAATCTTCATGATGTAAATGGAGCCAATCATAATCTGCTAATTTCCCCAAGTGAACTTCATTATCCCAAAGTGTTTCATAATCCACTTCTGCATAATTAAGCGCCAATGTTACAGCATCATCCCAGGGTTGTTTGTTAGGTGGCGTGTAAATAGCAATTTTCGGTTTCTTTTCCAAGAGAACAATATCCATATTGCCTTGGTCTATTTCTGAATAAATATTAACCAAATCATTTACATTTATCGGTTCAAAAGTGACTCCACGAATTCTACACTCTGTTTGAACAAATTGATGCGCATCAATTAAAAAGGAACCTCCGCGGTAATTTAACAGCCATTCAATTGTAGTATTTTTTGTTAATGTGAAATAGGCAATACCATATGCTTTTAAATGGTCGTTTTGTGACTGATCCATTGGAATAAGGATTTTTTGTCCGAAGACGAATGAGATAGAGAGAAATAGAATTAACTGTTTCATTAACTTTCCGTTTGTTGCAGCGTCCGTATGTGATACCGAATGGGTTCAGAAAAAATGGATTCGGGAAATTCATCAAGGATTCGCATGTATTGTTCCATGGCTTTATCAACATCTAAATATTTTGTTTCGTAGATTTGTCCGGCCAAGATGATACCTCTATCTTCCAACGGAGTCCCACCAAGAGAGTATGCCAAATTCAGTGATTTGTCATATTCTTTGAGTCTATAATGTAAAAGTCCCCTTCGAAGCGTGGCTAAAGGGGCGATAGCTGCCATAGAATCCTGATTCGAAAGAAAATTTAACTCCCGGATCGCATCACCAATTTTCCGTTGTCTTAAATACCATTCTGCTTTTAGAAAATGTTGAAAGGTTATTTTCTCAGAAGGATCATTGTTATAATATTGTGTAAGGATATTTTTCAGTTCCATCAGATCATTGAAAGACGGATCAATAGGACTCATGGTTATGAATGATGATTGAACAATTTTAATGGTGGAATCAGGATCATCCGTTAAAAAGTGGACCAGTATCATTTTTTGTTCAATTGCAGGCAAATAGTTTTGCTTTAATTGTCTATTTAAAAACATTAAAGCTTCTTCTGATTGTCCTTTTGCCATTAAAACATCTGCAATTCTTAACACAATTTTCAATCTTAATCTCTTATCCGGTTTATTTTGCATAGCTTTATGAAGCAGATTGTATGCCTGATCAAAATCATGGAGAATCCTATATTTTATTTCGCTTAAGCGGAAATATGCTTCTGCCAAAAGGGGAGATTTTGGAAGAGAAATCAAGAGAGAATCATACAGAGCAAGGCTGGATTCAAGATGCTCGGATGATAGAGTTGAATTCAACTGGAATGGATCTTCGAAAAACAAATTGTTATCGAAAAAGTATGGAATCAAATGAGATTCTTGACTTGGAATAATTTGATCTTCAAATGTTTGGGCGAGTCCCAATAATGCTTTCCCTACCCAATTCGAATTAATTTTTTGACCAAGAATAAAATTGTATGCCTCGATTGAAATTTTATACTGATTTTCTTTCCGACATTCATTTGCAAATGTCAGCCAATCATTAATATTGATTCTTCCAGATTCAGACCCATCTTTTTTTACATCGAAGGCGTGATCATATTCTCGCTGTTTAAAATAGAATTCACTCAAGACGTTAAGTAGTATACCTGGATATTTTTGTGATGCTATTTTAAGTTTATTCTCTATGATTGGAACTGCATCTTCATCATCGCTCATGAGAAGAATTCTACGCTGGATGACTTCATTATGTTTAGGCTTATGGGAAAGTTGAAGAATGAATTGGTCCATGGCTTTGTCATAAACTCGCCGGGCTTGGTAATGGATTCCCACTTCATAGGCCATAAAAGATTTACCAAATTTTTCTCTGCCTATATCTAATAATGAGATTAGTTCTTTATCCAGACTGAGCCGGCTATAAAGCGAAACCATGATTTGGTAATAGGAACGATTATTTTTAAATTTTTCTGTCCCTGCAGTCCAGATAGTTTTTGCTTCCTTTTGCTGCCCATTTAAAAAGTATAATTCTCCCAACTCGGAATAAAGTTGAATGTCATTTGGAGTGTGAATAAGCCTTTCACGAATGAATAGAATTCCTTCATCATACCGTTGATTTATCTTTAATATAGATTTCATATCTCGTATGGTTCGATGATTTTTGGGATCTTTTAATAGTACCGCTTCATAGATTGCGATTGCTCCATCCACATCTCCTTTTCTTTCCAGCATTTTTGCTGTTTTTATAGATGCATTTATAGATGATTTATTTTGTCCCAAAAGGGCATAGCAGAAAAACAGACATATGAAAATCAGGCATTTATTTTTCATTGTCAGTCTCCATGCTTTTTTGCTCAGTTTGGAGTTGGCTCAATGAGTTAAAATATCGCTTAATCATTGTTTGATGTTCCCGAGAATATCCCGCATTAATGGCTTTATTTAAAGCCTGAAGAGCAAGACTTTGCCGTTGTCCCATATCGGCTGGTAACCCACCAGGGCCTTCGAATGCTACTGTAGATTCCGCAGATGTTGATTTTCGCTCGTCCTTGAATCCACGTTGAGTCATTGATGTTTGACTATCTAGCATTCGGGACAATATCCGTTGTTGCCGTTCTTTAGTTTTTCGGGTGAATCGACGTCGCTGAAGGTCCTTGATTACCTCATCCATTTCTTTACCAATACCACCTAGATCCCCCATACCTTTTTGCCCGGAATGTCGCATCTCATTCATCATTTGTTCTAAGGATTTTCGGAGACCTTGTTGTTTCTGGAGCATTTGTTGCATCATTTGTTGTTGGGCTGCCGCAGCCATTTGTCCCATACTTAATTGCATTCCTTGTTGATTCAATCCCTGTTGTTGACCGGCCATTTGCTGCATCATTTTCAAAAATTGTGAATATCCACTTGCAGATCCAGATTGCTGCATACTTTGCATGCTGTTAAACAGTCCCAACGCAGCTTCATTCAACCCTTCCATAGCCATATTTTGATTTTCTCCGGCTTGACTCACGTTCCGATCTGTCAATTTATTTTTTGCTTCTTGCATTCCCGCATTTGCCTTTCCAACACTTCGTCCTATCTCGGGCGTGATGGCAAATGTTTCCTTAGAGAGATCCATCATTTGATTCATTATGGATTGTAGTTGGTCTTGCAGGACTTGTTGTCTTGCCGCCATTTCACGAAGACGCGGTGAATTCCTTGATGCGGATTTGACCTCCGATCGCAATTGCTCTTCCTGCGAAGATAGATAGAGCATATCCTGCATTAATGCTTGGAATTTTTCTGTCATTTCTGCCACTGTTTCTTGTTGGAACTGCTGTTGCATCTGCATCAATTCCTGCATCATCATTTGCATATTATCCAGAGATTGCTCACTGCTATTTTGAGACTGTTGCAAATTTTGTTGTGATAAACTATTCATCGTTTCCATAAGCGAAGATTTAGTTTGCTCCGTCAAAGGAGATTCCGCCAGTTCGGATAAATCATCGGATGTTTTTTGACTATAATCTTCCACCAGTTCAGATGCCTCTTCCATAAGAGATTTAAGGTTTTCGAATTCTTCCAAATTCCTTTTTTCTTCCTGCTCTAGTCTTTTTAATGTGGATTTGTCTGTCTGTTCGTTGGTTTGGTTGATTTCCTGGTCTAGTGATTGTTGTTGGTCAAAAAGTTGTTCCATGCGAGTTTGGAGTTCATCCATTTTTTGCTCAGCTTGCAGTCGTTTGAAAATTTCCAAATACCTATCCAGGTCTTGCTCAATTTGATTTATATTTTCCGCAAGATCGTTCAGCGTATTCTGGAGTTGTTTCATATCCATATTTTCAAGTGATTCCTGAAGATTATCCATATTGGTAAGCATATCTTCCGGGATTACATCGCGGACCAAGTCCGACAACTCCTTGAATTTATCTAAGAGGTCAGGTGAAAAGAGGTCATGTTTATCTGCCTGTTCGGTGATGGATTCAATGGTTTCAGCCATTTTTTCCATATTAGCAAATTGTTCTTTTGTCTTTTCAATGGCATTTTTTACAGATTGCTGTTGATTCCAATCTAGGTCTTTAGTTTTTAGGGCTTCTAGTTCCAATGTTTCAAACAATTCTTTCAACTCCTGAAAATTTTCTGTCCCGGTTGTTATTTCTTCCATGAAATCCGATTCCGTGTTTTCAGCTGTTTCATAAAGATCGGCTAGTGATGGTACACGAGCAATGAAAGTGGAAGACACTGTTTTTTTCGGACCGGAGATAATATCATTATCCGTGAGTTCAAAATGGAAATGTACCTCATCTTCTGGCATAAGGAGCATATCAACTAAGTCCCATAAGTTATGGATCGTTTGGACAACTGTATCAGGGTTCAAATCATTTAGAGTGAGCATAGCTACATAAGGATCAGCTTTGAGATACATTGGTCGTCGCACCTCGTAAGCAACTTGGAGATTGGTAAAACCATAATCATCTTCTATTTCAAGATGAATGGGAATGGTCTGGTCGCTCCCTAATTCAATCATGGGTGGTGGCTTAATCACAAAAAGACTTGGGTCGTGATCTGGAATTATTTCTATAGTATAGGGTACCGGATCCCGATTTGTAATCCCACGTTGATCTACAAGATTCACTGTGAATTCACCTTCATCTATCATGGTAAAATAACCGGAGGCAGATCGATGGGTGGAAGCAAGATTTATTCGTTCTCCATTGATAATAAGCCAGGCTGATTCCAATATCCGATTGGATGAAAGATAGATTTGCGCTATAGATCCTTTTAGGCCCTGAACTACCGCAACGTTTCCTTCCTGTGACTCCGCACTTAAGCCACTGTATTTGGGTGGAACAACTGTAATGAGGAATGATTCAAAAAAAGGTCTATCGGTAACAAATATGGTGTCTGGCACAGATGCAACCTGCCTCCACGCTTCCCAAAAAAATTCAGCATTAACTACCGCTCTGTAGGAATAATCTTGAAATAGTTCCGGCAATTCAAAGCGATAATTTCCCATGGTATCCAGCACTGTTAAAAAGGTTAACGTCAATGAATCTCTTTTCTGGGTCGATGTTTGGCTAGGTGTCAATTGTAGTGAAACTGTATCTGGTTTCCCCCCATTTGCCAGGATTTTAATTTCAGCTTTTTCTCCGCCTAAAATGTGAATATCTCCGGAAATACTTGAGAGAGAAAATGGTTTTGGTGCTTGGAATTTAATCGTGGGAGTCGACCATCGGTAAAATGCATCACCGGTTTCTTGATAATTCATACTAAATATAAGAATCAATAAGATCCAAGTACCCAGTAAGCCCTTTTTCAATGAATCTAATTTCTCATCTTTTAAAAGTGAGTTGTAATTAAGGTTTTTTAGCTTTTTTGATATTTTATTTATATAAGATTTTGCTAAATCTTCCGATTCATTTTTTACGGAACTCGATTCCAATTGCAATGCATTCAGGATCGTATCCTGTTTTTCAGGGAAGGCGGCTCGGCCCAGTTGAAGGGCTAATGTTTCAATTTTATATGAATCAATTTGATCGGATTCTGCTCTAAAATACTGGATTAACCAAAAGAATAAATACCCACTGAGTAATGCACAAATGAGAATAAGAATTTTGACCTTAATTACAGGAAGAAAGTAAAAAACTGTTTCCAGTTCAATCCCGATCAAAAATAATAATGAACCAATAATTCCTATCCATAATAAGCTTAAGATCACATCCTGCCAAAATCGAATTGACCTTGCATTTTGAATATGTTTTTTGATTTGCATTATTGAGTTAGGGCAAAATAGATAATATTCACTCCCATTTTCAATGCAGCTTCACGGATAGGGAATGGATCTTGGTGAACGCTTGCATCTTCCCACCCATCGCCTAGATCTGATTCAAAAGTATACACTAAGATCATTCGTTTATCTTCGAATAATGCCAATGCCTGCGGCGGGTGATTATCATGCTCATGTACTTTGGGGAGCCCATTCGACATTTTGAAATATGAAGAGAAAAGGGGATGGTCATGTGGCAGAGTAACAAGGTCTTTATTTGGAAAAACACGTTTCATTTCCCGTCGAAATGAATCGTCCATACCATAATTATCATCTGCATGAAGGAATCCTCCATTCATTAATATAGATCGCAATGCAATTATTTCATCATCTGTAAAACGGATATTGCCATGTCCTGTCATGTAAAGATAAGGATATTGATTTGCATCATCATCAGTGAGTTTAATACGAAATTCTTCATCATATGCAGACATGGGTGTATTCAAATTCAGGTAATTTAATAAATTGGGTAAACTGCTGGGATCGCTATACCAATCGCCACCGCCGCTGTAATGGATACGGGCAATGGAAAAAGATTGGGCCGATATCATGCCCAGCATAACGAAGTATAAAGTGGTTTTTTTAACCATATAAAAACAATGCGATAATTGATTCATTTGTTCCCAAAATTAGGATGGGAAAGTTAACTTGATTTTTAATAGTCTCTTCTTGTAAAAATCATCGGAATCATGGAATTTTAACATCACATGTTAATCATGAAAAAAACACGCCACGCCCTTTTTATACTCATCTTATCAGGATTGTGCGGTCAAATAGAGGAAGAAAAGAAACCAAAAACCTTTCTATTTGGGCTAATCAAATTTGATACTGAATCCGCTTATGAGGAAGGGGCCTGGTTCGATAAATGGTTTCATGCAAGAGAATTTGCTGCACCGGTTAATATGATCCCGGTCGAAATACATTATGGGATTGGATTTAATGGTAAAACATCCGGTAGTGCGTCAAATTTGGGTGAAAATTCCGCCAAAGATGATCCAGATAAGATCAAATATGATAAAACCATGGATCCTGAACAATACATCGTTCAGGAGTTTTCCAATTTGTGGGCGTCATCCATGGAAGTGGATGTGGGCTTGATCAATATTCCCCATTACCTCGTAGGCTCAAGTTGGATGAATGTTATGACAGGGCTCACCTACCGTACCAGCAAAACTTTATATGGTGCGGAAGTGCCGTACAAAGAATGGAGCCAAACAAATGTTAATTGGGGCGATACAGTTCATTTTTCTCCCAAGATAGATGAATACATGCTCACGACCCATTTCCAATATCAGCCTTTCAATAACTGGTTTATTAACTTTCGGTATTCCTATGGATTGGCATCTGCTCTTTTTTATACTGCAGACCATGAACAGTGGGACGAAACACTAACGGGTTCCGGAACATCAGCAGCGTATGGGGCCGGCATTCGATTTATTTTGGATCCTGGTAAAGAGAACAGATTTACGGTTGGGTTGGATTTCCGATATTCTTATACCAAGATTGGATCCACTAAGAAAAACTCCGGCCTCCACACTATTTGGGATCCCGATGATAAAACCCCTATCAACCGATTTGATCTTTCAAATTATGGATTGTACTTAACACTATCGGCATTTTACGGTGGTAATAAAACGATTGGAGATAAAGCAAAAAAACTCTACTACCGAAAGGATTATGTCCATGCAAGAAAAAACTTTATGCAATTTTTATCGGACTACCCAACCCATGCGAACCGTCACCGCGCAGAAGAATATATAGCTGACTGTGAATATAAAATACCCTATACCATTATGGATGAAGGAGTCATGCTGGATAAAAAGAATAAAACACAAAAAGCATTAGATAAATATATGTATGCAAAATCTCTTGTAAAAAATGATACATTAATAATGAATACCCTAGATCGAAGGATCGATCAAATTGCTTTATTATGGATGTTAGCAGCGGAAAATATGCTAAAAGAATTCAAATATGATGAAGCCTATAATCTTGTTAAACATGTAGCAGAATTTTCAATTCACGGTAAAAAAGAACTTCGGCGATTTAAATCTTGGGTTGTATTGGGCGAAGGGAAAAAATATCAAAATGCAGGATTTATTGGAAAGGCTATGGGAAAATATGCAAATGCTTTAGAGATGAATCCCGACCTTATTTATGAAGTGAAATCGCTGCAATATCGCGCGGGGATCCAAATGGCAAAATTGGCTACAGAAGCAGATGAATTTGAAGAGATCCAATTGGCAATCTATTCCCTGGAATTTGCACGAGAGCTTTCCGGGGGTATTGGAAAAAGAAATGAACAGTTATTATTGGATCTTAATCAGAAGTTAAAAACGTTATCAGACTATAATACACGTATCTTGATCGAACAGAAAATGAATTTAGCTCGAACGAAGCAAGCCATTGCCAGGTCAGAGAAACTCAAAATTGGACAAACGATCCCACAGGTACAGGCATTATTGGGGGAACCTCATGAAAAAATCATCGGTAGTAATGGCTCAAATCCTGAAGAACAATTATGGATATATTTTGTTAATCAGAAATCTCTTCAGCTTTCTTTCCATTATTATCAACTTTTTAAAATTGAAGAATTATAACTTGTAAAACAAAATTCTGTTCTATTGAAAGAAATAAAATCCCGGTATTTTTCAGGCTGTGAAATTTATAATTAAAATACTTTTTCATCTGTTTCTCATATCGTTTGTTTTTGCTCAAACAGACCAACGAGATTATGATAATGAGTTGCGGTACCAGAATAAAGCGATCAACGGTTTAAAGGAAGAGATCGAGCAATTACGTTCTAAAATCAAAAAGGCTGAGTCAAAGGAAAAATCCGCTTCTTACCGAATCACATCCTTGGATGAGGAGTTAGCCCTCACATCCAGATTAATTCAATCCTTGAAAAAAGAAGAGCAAAAAACACGCAGTCGCATTATGCAATTAAAGGAAGATCTTCTGAGAAATGAGAATGAGTTGGAAATACTCCGTGTTCGGTATGAACAGCGAGTGGTGAATTCCTATTTAAAAGGCAGACTCACTCATCTTGAAAAAGTGTTTTCATCTACCACGTGGCGACAAGCTATGTATCGAACACATTATTTGAAAATTATCTCTGATATTGAAAAGAAGTTGACAAAACAAATTGAAAAACTTCTCATTGAAATAAGTCAACAAAAATTAGAATTAGAAGCTTCTTTGCGGGAAAACCTGATCTTGAAAAAAGATAAAGAAAAACAGATGAGTTCTTATCGCAATATGCGGATTAACCGAGAAAAAGAATTGAATAGAATTCGCACAGATAAGAAAGCACTTTCTAATTATCTGGGAGAAAAAGAAACCGGAATTAATCAGTTAGAAAATATTATTAAACAAGTATTAGAAGATAAAGCCCGGTTTGATAGGGAAGAGCGAATCCGTCAACAGCAAGCTGCACTTAAAACAAAATCATTTAGTGCCTTAAAAGGTGGATTACCTTGGCCAGCAAATGGAAGAATCATTGCCAAGTTTGGGCGCCAATGGAATCCCAAACTCAAAACAACAACAGAAAATCCCGGGATCGATATTAAAGGCCAGCCCGGGTCTGCAATCCGATCTATTATGGGAGGTGTTGTAACCACTATCACCTATATTCGCGGTTACGGCACAACCATTATTATTGATCACGGTGGTGGGTTTTATACCGTTTATAGCCATGTTACCAATATTCAAACCAATGTGGACGGTGAGGTCCGCAATGGGGATGTGATTGCTTATATGGGAGATTCCGGCTCTATTAATGGATCAAAACTTCATTTTGAGATTTGGGGTAAAGGGCAAAAGCTGGATCCGGAAAAATGGCTTACCAAGAAATAATGAACCTTGATATTTTTTCTGCTCAACCTCGGGTTTGGGAGCGGTTATCTCAAATTAGGATATCAAAGCAAGTTGGAGGTGCCTATTTATTTTCAGGACCGGTGGGGTGTGGAAAAGAAAGTCTGGCAATCCGATTTGCTCAATTACTGAACTGTGAAACTTCTTCAAAAAAGCCCTGCGATACCTGTCCTTCCTGTCAACGATTTCGTCAATTACAGCATGAAAAACTGAAACTCATTTTCCCACTTCCCGCCGTGAGAAAGAAAAAAGACGACGGGCCTGGTACATCCTCTACAATAGGTAAAGGGGATATGGAATTGGTCACGGAAGCCATTGCAAAAAAAGCAGAAGATCATTTTCATAAAATTAAAATTCCTAAATCTAGCCGAATTTTAATTCAATCTATTCGAGAATTAAGGAAAACCCTGTATTTGAAAAGTGAACCAAGCGGACGAAAAATTGTTCTCATCTTTGATGCTCATTTATTATCTGTGGGAATGGGTGAAGCTGCTAATGCACTTTTAAAGATCCTGGAAGAGCCGCCGGAGAATACAACATTAATTCTGGTAACTGACCATGTTGAATTATTGCTTCCTACAATCTTATCAAGATGCCAGCGTGTTGGAATCCCTAGGTTGAATGACATATTTATTCAGGATTGGCTCCAAATGAAAATGGTGAAAGATTCGGAAATCCAATTACTGGCTGGACTAAGTCAAGGTAATATTCATCAAGCTCGGTTCCTTATTGCTCAACCTATTGGTGATCTTTTGAAATTGGTGAATGGACTAGTAAAAATGATCACAAATGATAACCCGGATCATTGGCGAAAATTCACCCAAACTTATTCAAGATTAGCTCGCCAGGATTATGCCACACTTTCATTCCATTTTATGATGCTGAAAATCTGGTTTCGATCGGCAAATCGTTTGGCAAGACGTGTTGATGATATTTTGCATGAAACATCATTTAAACCGGGGATGAAACGATTGATCTCAACAAATCCGAATGCAGATTTTTCAGCTATTACTTTTGAGTTGGAAGATGCCATCTTATCCATTCCAATGAATCTATACATGCCACTAATTTTGACAAACCTTTTATTGCGAATTCAGAGACATTTGAACCCATGAGCAACACATTTTATATAACAACTCCCATTTATTATGTGAATGATAAGCCTCATATCGGTCATGCCTACACGACCATTTTAGCCGATGTTTTAGCTAGATACCACCGAAATACAGAAAAGAAGACTTTCTTTCTAACGGGTTTAGATGAACATGGACAAAAAGTCCAACAGGCGGCTGAAGAACGTGGTGTTGAAGCGCAGCAACATTGCGATGAAATGGCTCCACGATTTACAGAGTTATGGGAGCAACTCCACATTTCCCACGATGATTTTATTCGCACCACTGAAGAGAGACATAAAAAAGTGGTTCGAGATATTCTTCAGCAGGTTATGGATAAGGGAGATATTTATGAAGCGGAATATGAAGGATTATATTCTGTTTCGGAAGAACGATTCATTACAGAAAAAGAAGCAGAGAGTGGAGAATTCCGGGATATCAAACAATTAAAAGAGAAAAATTATTTTTTCAAAATGAGCAAATACCAGCAAGCGCTTATTGATCACATAAAATCCAATCCAAAATTCATTCAACCAGATCACCGGAAAAATGAAATACTTGGATTTTTACGTCAACCTCTAAATGACCTTTGTATTTCCCGCCCTAAGTCTCGCTTGAACTGGGGAATAGAACTTCCATTTGATTCAGATTATGTAACCTATGTCTGGTTCGATGCGCTTATTAATTATATCACAGCACCCGGGTTTGGTAGAGATGAAGAATCTTTCAATAAGTGGTGGCCTGCATCTTATCATTTGATTGGTAAGGACATTTTAACTACCCACGCAGTTTATTGGCCCACAATGCTCATGTCTGCAGGAATTGAATTACCGAAAACCATTTTTGCACACGGCTGGTGGCTCATGGGTGAATCTAAAATGAGTAAGTCTCTCGGAAATGTGATCAATCCCATGGATCTGATTGATGATTATGGTGTAGATCCGGTTCGTTATTATCTCATGCGAGAAATGGTCTTGGGGCAGGATTCCAGTTTTACCATGGAATCATTTATCCAGCGTTACAACAGCGATTTAGCCAATGATTTTGGGAATCTCTTAAGCCGTGTATCCACTCTTATGAAAAAGAATTTTGGCGGAAAAATCCCAGAGCCAGGCGATTTCACTGAGGCAGAAGCAGTAATCAAATCGAATGGTGAATTATTAGGTGAAGTTGTAAAAGAAAAAATAGAAGCTATGCGACTGAATGAAGCCATTGAAGAGATTATGCAATATATCCGTAGTGTGAATAAATACATGGAAAACAATGCGCCTTGGAAATTGGTAAAGGATGATAAAGATGCAGCGGGACGCGTCCTGTATACTGCAGGAGAAGCACTTCGAATAGGAGCTGTATTATTATCTCCGGTCATGCCAAATAGAACTGCTATTTTGTTAGATGTCCTAAATGCGAAAGGTACCAATTTGAATTGGGGCGGTTTGACACCTGGGAATGAATTGCAAAACCACGAACCACTATTTCCCCGAATGAATTAATCCAAATGAATTCCCGTTCTAGTATCCAGCTCACCTTTTTTTCTGTATTTATTTTATTCAGTTTTCCTCTTTCGGGCGCTTCGAATACTTTCGAAGATGATATAAAAAAGCTTTCAATTTTTCAGACAGCCTTTGATCAAATGTACCTTGAAATGGGTGAAATCAAGACAAGTGCAACCCGTCATGAAACAGGCCATTTTTCCAATGTTGAAAGCGACAAGATTGAAAATTTACTCTTTCGGTATTTAGTGCTGCGGCGGTCTGTCTGGGACATCATTAACAAATACCAGGATTATAATACCTACTCGGATTATCCCCATGAAAATATGAAAGCCCTCCTGGTGGGTTATACATCCGCCCTCACACTTTATAAATACAGCGGAATTCTCATTACAAAAAATATGGGTGATGACCAAGTTATAGATAAATTGAATGAAGCCTATTTTCGGAGCGATATTCCACGAGGGTCGTTTCGGGAAGTGTATCACAGTTTAACTAATCTTGAAAACTTGGACAAACTGGATATCGCCCGGGAATTAATTACCACTGAAATGGATGAACCGGGAACCCCTCTGAATCTTTTAATAATGGACCCGACTTATGGACCATTAATTACAAATCTCGAATCACTACATTACACCCATGTCAAGCTACGTGAAGAAATCCTGAACCATTTTGTATTAATTACGCCAGAGCTTACCAATCGCCTGCGACACAGCACCGTCAAAAAGAAAGTGGAAAATTTGATCCGCAAAGCTGGTGGAAGATTCAAAGCTTTAAAAGCTATTGTATTTACGCATGTTGGACATATTAAAGCCCCAGGAAAAGAACCATTGATTTTTAGTGAAGATGATAAAAACCAGCTCTTGGCTTTATTGCAGCCAGGCGATATCATTCTCACGTATTCAGAAGGATTCATGAGCAATATTTTCCTGCCTGGAATCTTCAAACATGGTATTGTTTACACTGGTAAAAGAGAAAATTGGGAAAAATCTGATTGGGACAAAATTCAAATTACAGACCACCAAAAATCCTTGATTCAGTTAAACCATAATAATATTGAAGCTATCGCCGAAGGAGTTGTATCTGGACCTTTGGAAGAAATATTAGATACTAAGATTAACCGTCTTGCGGTCTTTCGCCCGGACCTTTCAAATCAGGAAATTATGGGTGTCATTCAAACAATCCATTCCTATTTAGGGAATCAATACGATTTTTCTTTCGATTTCAATGATGCGGAATCTCAGGTTTGCACCGAAGTGATTTATCGCGGGTATAACGAAATAGGAAATATCCAATTTGGATTGTCCAAACGGGCCGGTACCCTGAATTTGAGCGCAGAGGATGTATGCCGGTATGCGATTAATTCTGGAAATATGGAATTGGTAACGCTGGTTGTTGAAGATGAATACCGGAAGGGAAAAACAAGATTTTTTTCACCTGAAAATGGAGTGGGAATTATTTTAGCGTTAATGAATTAATATCATTATCCTAAACCAAATAAAAATTTTATCCTTTTATTACCTGATTGAGTCTCACTTCTGTTTTTAAAAAGTAAAATGTTCCCATTGTTGAAATAATACTATAAGCTAAAAATATTTTTAGACTCATATTCAAATCTATAATGCTAATATTTTGATAAAATATAATAAAGCAAAGAATAGAAACTTTAATTCCATCTGCGAATAAAGAATATTTTTTACCATCCATTAATGATGTGTAAGAAAAAACATTTATCATTAAAAATATAGCAATTAATCCTGTAATAAAGATTCCATGTTCAGAGGCTTCATAAAACATGATAAACATAAAAATCAATGAGAGAGTCATTTGTATGTAGCTCCAGGCTATAAGCGCTAGAGAATTTTCAGTTTTGTATTTTTTTTGTTCAAATGGATTTTCAACTGTATCAACCGGAAACTTTAGCGCCACATCTTCAGGCCGCCATCCTGTTGGCATAAACCAGATTCGTATTTTATCCCACCAACTTCCAGCATGGAACGCATCTTGAATCAACTGCCAAAGATGTTTATAATTAATGATTATTGGGTTCCATGTATTGGCAGGCCGTAGTATACCATAAACCGGTTTTACATTAGCTAGTTCTGGTTGGAATGTGCCAAAAAGTTTATCCCAAATAATGAGGATCTGGCTGTAATTCTTATCCAAATATTCCGGATTTATGCCATGATGAACACGATGGTGGGAGGGCGTAACAATGACCTTTTCCAGCCAGCCCATTTTATCTATGATACGCGTGTGATACCAAAATTGCATAAAAAGGTGGATAGGCCCCAGAACGGCAAAAATAGATGCGGGAACACCCAGGAGAGCAGCGGGAATCATGAGGATAGCACCAAATCTTACAGTGTCAGAAATGGATTGTCGAAGTGCACACGAGAGGTTGAACTCTTCACTGCTATGGTGAATAATGTGGCGATTCCAAAAAATATTCACACGGTGGTTTAAGCGATGGAGCCAATAACCCGTAAAATCCTGGACGATAAAAGCAACAAATACCGCAGCCCAAACTGGTTCCAACTTATAAAGGGTTAAATGATTAACCAGCCACGAATAACTGATAATCACCAGACCATACTTGAGTCCATCCCGGACTGTATTAGTGATCCCGGAGCTTAAACTGGATATCATGTCCGCGGGATTATTTACATGAATCCCCATCCTTTTTGCTGCCACTATTTCAATGCCTATCAAAACCAAAAAGATAGGTATGGCAACCATGAGAGATGAAATATAGAAACTCATATTTATTTTATGGAATGAAGCGACACCTGGCTCCCTTTGCTATCTAAAAAAACAGCCATATACTCATACTCTTCTTTGTTCATCTTTCATATTGATTCCTTTAGGGTATCCGTCCTACATGGAAATTATATAATAATTCTTGCCCAAAGTCCGGGTTAAATTGGTGCAGTGTATCACCATCCAAGGATAAAAATCGGACTTCTCCATTAATCCCAATTTCTTCCGGGGCACTGTTTCGGTTCCACCAATGAACAGAGATACCATCTTCCATAGAGTCTTTTAAAAGGAATTGATAGTCACCGTTATTAACCATCATCGGGATCTGGTATTCAGTTGAATCTGAAAAATTATCATCAGAATACAAAACAGCTCCATCAAGATCAGAAACCGTAAATGAAATTTCTCGAGCACGATCTAAATTATTTGTTTTGATTTGTAAAGTAAATTCATTCGGAAATATGTTAGGTAAAGTAATTACTGATGTTAGTTGATTATTCAATGGGTTTTCATCTGTTTCACCGTTAGGATTTGAAACCATAATTTCAAAAACAGGATTTTTTGATAGTCCATGCCAATTGGGAATGGGGAGATAAACTTGCTCACTTTCAAGGAATGATAAATTTCCTCTCCATTTATAAATGGATTTTTTCCGTTTTTTCAACCCATAATGGATTTCCAGTGAATGGAGATCAAATTCACCTGTATTTTTTATGAGAATTCTTGGATTCCCCAATGATGGGTTAATTCGGGAATATTGACCTTTAGAACTTGGCGCGATGATGTCAAGGATCTCCGCATCATTTTTAAAATTTGGTTTACCATATGAAAATAATTGATGTGCCATGCGAAATTCACCATCTTTTTCACCATTGTCAGAATAGGGCTCAATCCCATAATCTATGGCAATGGAATCTCCAACTATTACAAAGGGCGTAAGTTCAAATTCGTATTCATCCACTTTGGTTCCAGGGCACCAACCGGCTCGATCAAATGGCCAGGTTCCACCTTGGGGATAAATTGGATTATTCCCGCAATCTTTCCAAACATTCCATCGGAAAAGTTCATACCCATTCATATAATAGGTGTGGGTTTTACTGTCCCATTCACAACAGTTTCTTGGTCCAGAATGTCCGTGACCTGAAATTACTGCTTTCATTTTGAAGCCTTTGGCTTCAGGTAAAAGTTGGATTTTTGTTTCCTTTAAAATCTCGTTGTCAGATAATGCATAATACTTATAATGACCATAGGGATAGATATTTTCAACTTTCAAGATATCCCGTGCCGGTGTCCCTTGAATAAAAAGAAATTTCAGATCTAATAATTCCTGATTATTCCCCACAATGACGGAACGTTCTCCTTTCAGGATTGGAGCATAATCTGTCATATCATAAGTCCATTCCCAACCATTTTCACCGCCCAGAACAAGTCGCTTGCCATAAGGCGTAACAAAACTGCCAATTGAAAAAGTTTCTGTTGAATCTCCCTTGGGAACATCAACAAATGTATTCCAAATGTAGTCCCATTCTCCACAGGGATATTTATCTCCTTTTGTGGCAGAATCACATTTTAACGTTTGTACCATGATGATCTTTGCCCAGGAATCATTTCCTTCAGGAAACTGGATTATCTGTTTATACTGGGCACCCCACCCTTCCGGACTTGGTGTTTTCCAAGTGATGGGGTGGACCACCAGTGTATCTCCATCCTCTAAGGATATGGAGAATCCTATAGAAAGGAGAAATAGGAGCATAGTCATTTTTTGAAATTTCATGATCGTGATATTGGTAAAATCAATTTACTTTTGCCCATCATTTTACATGAAGAAATAGATAAATGCTAATCGATACTCATTGCCACCTATTTTACGATGATCTGAAAAATGATCTGCCCGGCGTTCTGGATCGTGCCCATGATTTGGGTGTAAACCGATTCATTTGCGTGGCCACTAATATGGAAGATGCGAAAGAATGTCTTTTAATGGGAGAATCCCATGAAAATATTTTTGCATCAGCTGGCGTACATCCTCACGATGCAAAGGATGCTCCGGAGGACTTTGTGGACCAGATCTATGACCTTATGACCTTTGATTCTATGGTCGCCGTGGGAGAAATGGGACTGGATTATTTCAGGAACATTTCTGATCCTGAGATCCAAAAAAATGTTTTTCGAGCACAAATGGGCATTGCCCAATCTTTGAAAAAACCGGTCATTTTTCACAATCGTGACGCGGATGATGATGTTATAAAAATATTAAAGGAATTTCCTGATGTTCGGGGTGTAGCACATTGTTTTTCCAGCAATTTGGAAACCGCTAAAGCGTTTATGGAATTGGGGTACTTCATTTCTTTTTCTGGGAATCTCACCTTTAAGAATAGTCACTTACCCGAAGTAGCAAAGGAGTTACCTTTAGATAGAATTTTGGTTGAAACAGATTCTCCGTATCTGAGTCCAGTTCCCCACCGCGGTAAACCCAACGAACCGGGACGAACACGGTTTGTAGCAGAGAAACTGGCAGAGATTCACGATGTGCCGCTGAAAGTTATAGCAGAAAAAACTACAGCGAATGCTATGGGTCTTTTTCGGTTACCTAAAATAATATAATATCCTTAGCGTTTTTTGTAATCTTCACAGCAATACATAAATGAGTAAAAAAACAGACCATCCATTCCGAAAAAGGTGGGGACAAAATTTTCTAGCTGACAGAAATCTCTTAGACAAAATTGTTCGAACTATTGATCCAAAAAAATCGGACTCTATTCTTGAAATTGGCCCCGGTGAGGGAGCACTTACCGAATTGATCTATCCTCTAGTAAAAGAGATGGTCGCCATTGAGATAGATCCAATGCTCATTGAGCATTTAAAAAATCGAGAATCTTTGAAAGGGTTAAATATTGTACACGGAGATGTCCTTCTTCAAGATATAGAAAGTTTGCCTGTCAAAAATTTGGTTCGTGTGATTGGGAATATTCCTTATAATATTACATCACCCATTATTTTTTGGCTCATTGAGCAATTACATTTTTGGGATGATGCATTTATTATGATGCAAAAAGAAGTGGCGGAAAGACTCTCAGCAGTTGCAGGAACAAAAGCCTATGGCCGATTCACAGTTGTGACTGGGGCTTACTTAAATATGGATTATTGTTTCACAATTCCCCCGGATGTTTTTATTCCAAAACCAAAAGTGGATTCTGCTATTATCCGTTTTACCAAAAAGAAAACACCAATTGTTCCAGATGATAAGTATGTCCGATTCAATAAACTCGTCGCAACTGCTTTTTCACAAAGACGGAAAATGTTAAGGAATACTTTAAAGGCGTGGAACTTCACTGATTCAGTAAAAGAGAGAATTGATTTTACGCGTCGCCCGGAATCCTTAACAATTGAAGAATTTGCATCTATGGTTTAAGTCTAGGATGTGTGACCACAAACCGGTATAATCGCCAGCTTTTTTTAAGCAAATAAAAATTAATTCAAGTAACCACAAACTACACTTTGGAGGTGATTTAAGTGGTTGAAGTCCAGGTAAAAGAAAAGGAATCATTTGAACGTGCCCTGCGTCGATTTAAAAAGATGTGGGAACGAGCAGGTGTTCTTCGAGAAATTCGGACACGTTCCTTTTATGAAAAGCCAAGCGACGCAAAACGGGAAGCAAGAAAGAAAACCGTTCGTCGCGTTAAAAGGCAAGCCAGGATAGATGCATTGCGGAACGATCCGCGTGCAAGCCGTCAACGGCGTCGCAAACGTCGTAGATAGTTTCCCTGAAGGAAAAATCAAAGAGGCCTCGATTTTTACATCGGGGCTTTTCTTTTTGGAACCTTTCTTACCTATTCCGAATTTCTAACACTTAATTCATAATACTAATTCTTAACTCCTAATCCATTTAATGATAATTAGAAGTATTTCAGGTGTCCGTGGGATTACTAAAACCCATCTTACTCCCGAACTCGCTGTGGTTTATGCCCGTGCACTACACCAAATTTTACCAATAGGTGTAATAATGGCAGGTCAGGATAGCCGTCCATCTGGAGAAAATATTATCCATGCAATGATGGGTGAGTTAGTTCGACTTGGAAGAACAGTCATTCTTTGTGGCATTGTTCCTACACCTACTATTCAATTTATGGTTAATAATACAGAAGCCGTAGGTGGTTTTATTGTTACAGCAAGTCATAACCCCATTGAATGGAATGGGCTCAAATTTGTCAGAGAAGACAGTACCTTTTTTCATCCAAATGAGTGTGAACAATTGTTTGATTTGGTAGATAGGAATAAAGAGCTCCAAGATGCAAAGGACCCGGGCATTATTTGGCCTGAACAGAATGCGATCCAAAAACATGTGATTGCTTGTGTGAGTTTAAAATTCATCAATCTCAATCGGATCCAACGTCGCCATTATAAAATTGTTATTGATGCAGTAAATGGTGCCGGGGCCCATGCGCTCCCGGCCATGTTAGAATCGTTGGGCTGTGAAGTAATTGAACTAAATTGTGAGCCCGATGGTAATTTTACTCGCGGGACAGAACCGCTTCCGGAAAATTTAATAGATCTATGCCAGGCTGTAATCAACCACGATGCAGATGCGGGGTTTGCAGTGGACCCGGATGCGGACCGCTTAGCAGTTGTGAATGAAAAAGGTGAACCATTGGGGGAAGAATACACGCTGGTATTAGCTGCAGATGGGTATCTGGAAAATATCGTGAAAAGTGAAAAATTTGTTGTAAATCTTTCCACATCACTTGCACTGGAAAAATTAGCCGAATCAAAAAATTGCTCTGTAATTCGTTCAGCTGTGGGAGAGATTAATGTTGTGAATAAAATGAATAAAATTGGATCTGACTTGGGTGGAGAAGGAAATGGTGGGGTCATATTACGGGAATGTCATTTGGGACGAGATTCACTTGTTGCAGTCACCATGGTTTTAAACCGCTTGTCCCAATCAAATGAGACTTTAAGTGAAATTCATCAATCTTTACCCCAATTCGAGATTATAAAAGATAAGGTTAGTTTAGAAGGGATAGATCCGGAAGAGTTAAT
>JABHKE010000106.1 GCA_018692355.1 Fidelibacterota bacterium | reverse complement strand
TATTAACTAATTCAATTTCGATTTCATTCCTTAATCACCGTCACTTTCTCAACACTCTGTGAGCCATCCATTCCATAAATCGCCAACAGGTAAATACCACTTGATACTAAATCGCCCTCATTATCCCTTCCATCCCATGATAATTGGTCACCGTCAATACTGATTCCACGGCTGGGGATATGTCGCACCACTTTCCCATCCAAAGTCATGACCATCATGGATGATTCAAGTGGTAATCCGTCCACCTTCATTGGGTTTACGGAAGGAATATAAAAGGGGCTCGGAAACACTTTCATATCAGAATAATCTTTCTTTTTTTCCCCAAAGGGGATGCGGAGAATATTTACTCCTTTGCTCGTAGCGATATAAGCCAGACTTCGTTTTTCGTCAAAAGCAATATCTGTAATTTCATCAGACAAAAGTGGACTATTGTCAGCACGTAGGCCATTAATATCCGGCCAATAGGTAGTATTCTCCAATAAAATGTGTATTCCTTGAGAGGGCGAATGTGCCCATACATTTCCGTGCGGATCTATTTTTATTTCAGCTCCATTTCCAAATGAAATATTAGGAAAATAGGAAAATGCATTCTCTCGCAAAACAGGATTGGTTGAATTTGTTATGTCAAAATAATTCAACCCTGATGCTGTTAAATAATAAATTCGATCATTAGTACCCATTCCCAGAGACCATACAGTTCCATTATTCTGGATTTTTTTCCAGGAAAAACCACTCGGATTAATAGGATTCCCTTCATAAGCCAACATAAAGATTCCTCCATTCGGATAGAACCCAAGATTGGCTTCTTCCGCTTGGAATGCCGAATACCATACTCGGTTCCAGGAATCAATCGCAAGTGACCCGGGTGATTGGCTAATTCTCAATGATGTTTCATAGGAACCATAATGTTTCCAATCGCCAATTAGTGACCGAACATGAATTGGCATATTTCCATTGATGCAATAAGGATTCGCCACCCACATATTATTATCAAGATCAAACTCTATATCCAGTACAACCATGTAAGGTGCTGAATTGGATTGGGTGGTATGAAAACTCAAATATGTTGTATCAATGAGTGTAATATTTGATGGATCGTCAACATCCAGAATAATAACGCCACCACTGGTACGATTAGGATTAGTTCTTGTTACATAGGAACCCCGTATTGCACAATAAAGCAATCCATCCGGCCCTTGTTCAAGATCAGCAATAAATCCACCAAAATCATGTGGTATGGTATCTGCTATGAAATGTGAATAATCATAATTTGAATGAATTGTATCAGTATTGATCGTTTTTATTTCAAGAATATTCCGCCAGCCTTCATCGCTATAAATGGAAATTCCGTGGGCACTTCCGCCCACCAATCGCCCGTCATCTAAAACTGTTATAGCAGAAAATCCACTGGTTACGGGTGCATTTGGGAGAAACCGTGTAACCATCTCATTCCCATTATCCAGGTTTTCAATAAATAATAACCCATTACGTGCACCCACAATCATTTGATTGTTAACTCTTGTCATGCCAGATAACCAATATCGATTTTCTAATAGTACGTCACCCGCATTCGATTTTCGATACAGTTTCTTCTGATCTATGATCCAATAAACGTTATCACTCACAATTATTTCACTAATGTTAGAAAAGGAGTATGAAAAAGTGATGGGCTCCCAATTCCCAGATAGAATCGATAATTCATACAAACTGGTTTTAGAAGAGAAAGCGATGAATGAATCATTAAATGTTGCTGAAGTCACTTCAAAGTCCATGGCATCATCAATTGGCTGCCACCTATTGGGATCTTTCAAATTCTCAGATAGGTTACCCAAATAAATGCCATAATCTGTTCCAATATATAAAGTCGAATCATTTGCCAAAAAACAGTTTATAGAACCAACTGCATCAGGAAAATTTCTAAAACTATCACGATATTCCCATCCATCATTGTAAAGAAATTTCATAATGCCAAAGTCTTGGCCATCCTGAAATAGAACGAATGCCAAAGAATCTAAAACTTGAATATCTAATATACCGGTTAGATCAAAATCAAAACTGATAATAGATTTATTTTCTTTCGGATCATAAATCTGGACGAACCCAAACGGCACATTTCCACCGATCCAAATATTAGAATTATGGTCATGGTCGATTGCAGCCAGATCTACGCCCAATAATCCATCAACAGTGGTGTAAGTTTCATAAACTTGGTCCTTAATATGAAACATACCTCCCTCCGTTGCAGCAAATAATTCGTTATCCAAATTTGTTAAATCTCGAACATTCAAAGGAGATGTAAGTGCTTTCCAGTCATCTATACGAACTTGGGAATAGCCTATCGACAATAATAGGACTTGAAAAATTGTAATTATTCGATTCAAAATTGGGATATGAAAATTAGATTATCGATGATTTTATAGTT
>JABHKE010000116.1 GCA_018692355.1 Fidelibacterota bacterium | reverse complement strand
TTTGTGGGGGCGGTAGCAATAAAAAAAGGCTACCGCAGGGAATTCACCAAATCCAGAGTTCTTACCTTGGCTTTATTGATCGGAATAATTATTGGCTATATCATCGGTCATTTGGTTCCAATGCGGTAATTTATTTTCCTTCTGGACCTCCCGTAGCCCCCATTGTATTCCGCAAACCATCTATATTATTATATTGGTCGTCAGGATGCCCAGCATTAATACAGGGAGAATCTCCAGCAAGTATAAATTCAGGTGGTGTTTTGTCGAGCATGATTAATTTGGGGTCATCCATGATCAAGTTATCGCCTGATATTAAGACCGAATCCATCCGGGAATAATCAATGATGACGGATCCGTTGTCTATTCCCATCGTATCTATAGTGAAGGTGGTACCATATAGAATTATATTGTTTAAAAAAATGAACCCGGGTTTCAAATTAAAGGCAGTAACATTATTCCCTTTAATCGTATTGGCTAAAACAAATGTATTATTTATTACACTACCGCTTGCATTTGAAATATATAGATTATGATTTGAAATACTAGACTGGTTGGAATACAAAACTGAATTATATAATGAAGCTTTATCTTTTAAAAAAACGCCTCCGCCATGTTGACCCGTCTTATTATTCCAAATGAAACAATTTTTAATAACCGCTTTTCCAATTGCATTGATTCCACCCCCATTGTCCTTATCTGACCCACGGCCATCAGAAATAGAGAATCCTTTAAGGATGCCCTCGTTCATTTCTACGCGATGGAATAAAAAAGTTTTTTCAAATCCTTTTTGCGATTCTATTACCACGTGTTTACTCATCATTTGTAATCCATCGTGGTATTCTCCAGGAGATACAAATATTGAATCACCGTCATCTATTAGTGGAGAATCAAAAGCTATTTGGGGTGTGCGTTGTTCTCCAGGAACCATTAGATATTTCGTATTTGGGATCTCTATAATTCCTTCTGCCCACTTCATATTTCCGCTGGTATCTTCGATGGCCACCCTGTATAAGAGGTTTTCATCATCAAATATAACATCTCGAAATTTTGTCGTTAAACGATTGTTAATTTCACCCGCCTTAAACCAGTGACTCCCTTCCACTTTTTTGCGTTCAATTACCCAGCGTTTGAACCCCAGAACACTGATTTCATCCCAATTTAGATATACAAAAGCAGAATCCGTAATTCTCGTTATATCATGATTAATTGTCAGGGAAAATAATGCTCCCTTTTCATTCTCAGTATTAAACGAATTACAACTCATCATACCAAAGATATATAAAATTATAATAGGGAATTTTTGCATAACTATTTCAACTCAGCCAGTTTGATCTTAAGTGATAATAACTTTCTGTGAGCGTCATAGTAATTAAATGATCCATCAGGAGAAATATTATTGGCATCCACAATTACAGAGGTATTGGAAAATAGATTTCTCACGGTATAGCTGAGGGTTAAATCCATTATCCAAAATCTTTTTGCAACACTTAATGTTACATTGGTATTGCTAATAGATTTATCCTGAACTAGAAATACACCACTGCGCATATACTTCTGCGGACCCCGTTTAATATGACTCAGATTAATATGGATCCACCCTTTATGATAATCTGCGATGATATTGCTCCGAGTTGACGGTTTATCTGGAAATACATTTGCATCGCTGGGTGAAAGCCACATCATGTTCATTCCCAATTTAAAACTATTATCCCAAGCATATGTTTTGGCATTCACTTCTATGCCATTCATCCATGCTGTTGTTGTATTGAATGGGGCCACAAGACCGCCAGGGATCACACGGTAGGCCACCTTGTCTAAATATGAATTTCGAAAGATTCCTATTCCAAGTTCTAAACTTGTAAAAAAAGATGCGTTTATTTGGTCTATCTTTAATTTTGTATTCAATTCTGTTGTGGTTACATATTCCCTATTCAATCCCCCTTTCATTAAAGCGATTATCTGTTTAACGTTTATAATTTTCAAATCATGACCTGCCTGAGCTTCTGGATGGGAAGGACGAGCACGTTTCAAACGGGAATAATAATCTTCCAATTGATCCAAGCCGATTCCCCACAAAAATCGATCGTTTAGTGTAGGAGTCCGATGGTTGGATCCTTGATTAAAGAAAAGACTAAACTGGTTTCCTCTAGGCAGTCTACCTTCAGCAGAAATGCCCAATCGAAATGTTTTTAGTGGCGTTTGTTCTTGAATATTATAGAGGATTCGTTCTTTAAATACAATGCTGTCATTCACAATAATTTCCTGATCATGCTCATAGATGGATTTGCTGGAACGCATTCCAACTTCAAAACGAACAAAATCAATATCAACTACTGGATTATTCTGGTCAAAACGCAATACGCTAGCCCAACCTCTGTCTCGTTGCCTTAAAATGGCTACATCGGTCCAATTCCGAGATGAATAGCTATCTGTAAAATTTTGATTACCAGAAAAGTACTGCCGCTCTTCTTCTACCTGAATGGTGCCACTTAGGTTTTTCCATTTTAAAGTTTTAGATAATCGTACCGTTGATGATGTATCTTCAAGGATTCGGTAAACATTGCTGAAAAACTGATCATTCCAGTACCAATTCCTCCGCCCCCATTGAAAGTTAAATTCCTTAACATAGGGTAAATCACCTTTAACTTGAAATTGATGAGAATCCATTTTATCCGCAGACCGAATGCCGCCGGATCTAAACTCAATTGTATTATCCTGTTGTATAACGCGAATAATCCCAATTACTTTTTTTGTTTCAAGTCTAGTGGCAAAATTTTTAAATAAGGTTGTATATTGGGTCTGGCCGTCAAATAGCCTCGATTTTCCTGAAAAGCGCCCTCCAAAAGACATGGGACCAGCCTTCAATGATACCGCCGTAGACAAATCTTGGTCATTAATGTTCGTAATTCCTATACTTCTGGAAACATGAAAATAATTGTGGTCCAATGTTTTTGATTTCATCAACACTACCCCGCCAAAATTCCCTGCACCAAACAAAATTGATGCGCTACCTCTAACCACTTCCACATGTTCCAAATCATTAAGATCAATCAAGGCCAGGTTTGCTTCATTATCTAAGGATCGATTCATTTTAATACCATCTATATATACCGACACCTCATTTGGGTTACTTCCTCGAACGCTCACCCGTTGCTCACCGGTAGTAGATGTAGCAATCGTCACCCCTTCCATTTCTCGCAGGACTTCACTGATATCCCTAATTCCGCGGATTTCAGCTTTTTTGACAGAAACAATCTCAACGCTGCTGGAAATATCCTTTCCGGATTCACCGCGGTTACTGGTAATGGTGATTGCTTCCCCTTTCAATATTTTAGTCGTTAATCGAAATGGGTATTTACCCGAGGAGTTAATCCTTCGTTCCATCGTTTCATAAGCAATATGAGAAACATTTAGCTTAACAGGAAAAGAACCAGTCCAATTAATGATAAATTTTCCATTTTCATCACTGGATGATCCGATGTCTGTTCCAACTAAAAGTATATTTGCGCCTAATATAGGTTGGTTGGTTTCCTTGTCAATGACATAGCCTGTGATCGTTTGCGATTGTCCATATAAAATGAAAGATAGCATAATAAAAAGGACAATGAGTCTTTTTAATTGATGCATATTAATCTGATTTTAGAAAGAATAGTAAATTTTCCCTCCCCCTCTGTAAACGGCGAGCGTAAATTTAAGGTCTTACTCGGTCATTTTTGACCTGTTTTTATTCCTATGAAAATTCTTGTATTACACGGACCTAACCTGAATTTGCTCGGATCTATCTCTATCCATGCAAAACAACGGACAACTTTGGATAAAATAAATAAAGCTCTTCGTCTTCATGTTAGGAATTCAGAAATTAATTTAAAG
Organism: Fidelibacterota bacterium; assembly: GCA_018692355.1. Lineage (GTDB taxonomy): Bacteria > Fidelibacterota > Marinisomatia > Marinisomatales > UBA1611. The sequence goes on along the minus strand of JABHKE010000116.1, from coordinate 4,235 downwards.
ATAAGCCAAACCCATAAGGTATTCCAGGCTATCAATTTTATTCAACGTAATCGCAATTGGGCTGATGGGTTTCTTTTTGCTCCAATGGCCTGGGCCCGATATGAATACTCTATCTTGGATGCCCTAAAGGTATCAAATATTCCATCCGTTCAATTATTATTTTCAAATGGTTTTGATGATATAGAAGAAAAATCGTCAATCTTTTCCAATTTGTGCCATTCCACCATTATTGGTGATCCCAATCAAATATATATTGATGGAATCGATATATTAAAAACCATCTCCTGATTATTTGAAACGATCATTATTTTTATTATTGGCGGTACTCGCCGCTTGTGTGCCTCCCGTCCCTTCTCAACCGGTGCCGGAAAAAACAGCCATTGAAACGATTGCTCCTTCTATCGTTATTTCCGATAATAGTCTCGTCGCTAAAATTTCTACGGATCTATCGCTTTCAGAGTTGGATTCTCTATCAACCATCGCCCAATCGCCCATTTCATGGGGAGATTTAATCCCTATTATTCAGCCGAAATTACACGATTCAACCAAGACTATGGTTAAAGATTATCTTACTGAAACATTTTCTAATCGTTTATTAATTCGATCGCTTGTACTATTAGAAAAACGCAACAATAGTGCCATAATCACCTATTCAGTGGATACAAGCGCCGTGCTGCCCCTTATTCGCCATTTTTTAGCAAATATGAGCACGGACACACCAATTGAGCCATTATTTGATAGAGAAGGACATATCCCCGATTTTTCCCAATTATTCCCAACTGTGCCATTATTACTACCATGTAAGGATCTAAATGTGCCTCGAAAAGCATCGCGATTACCCAATGCCCCCAGAAACTATCGATCCGGGATACATCGGGGAATTGATTTTTTCTCGAATTGGGGAACGCCCGTTATGGCTGCCGCTGATGGAATCATTATTCGTTCAGATTTACATTATGAAGAAGTGCCTGCTGATTTTAGAATTGAAATTCTAAAACGGACTACACTATTAAATCGTACGCCATCAGATATTTTTAATATGGTGCTGCTTGGTAAAGCTGTTGTGATTGATCATGGGTTTAACCTATTCCCGGGCTACCGTTCAATCAGTATTTACGCCCATTTGTCCCATATAAATTCAAATATAAAACCCGGATACAACATAAAGGCCGGGGATGTGTTCGCCCAGTCAGGAAATACGGGAACCCAGCCCGGTACCATGGGCACACGTGAAGAATCACACCTCCATTGGGAGTTGATACTACAAGACTCAAAGGGAGAATTTTACTTTGGTCAAAATTTGCCCTATGAAAAACTTTATCCTTTATTAAAATCTATATTTAATTAGTTTTTTCTTTAATGATAATAAAAAAGGCCCTGTAAATACAGAGCCTTTTTTTATAATATATGTGTATTTGCTTCTTTAAAATTCTACGGACATTTGCATGACTTGATTGGAATCAAAATATCTTGCAAGTGAGCGCATTGAATACGAAATACCTACTGTCATGCCACCCACCGGTACGGAGACTCCCGCGCCAAATGTTGCGCCAAAAAGATTATTTTTAGCTTCAGATTCGGCCTCACTCCAATTATCCTTTGAAATTTCTGTTGGTCTGGAATCTCCGACTATACGGGATTCCATTCCACCAGCAACCCATGCGGGTCCAAATGAATACTTAGCAGCAAAACTTTGAGTATTTGCTGAAAATGAATTATTTGTGAAAGCCCACATAAGATTCAATCCATCCATAGGAGCATAATTTAGCGACACATTCAGTTTTGCTGGCAAATCAAAGGCTTCACTTTTCACCCGGAATCGTTCTACGCTTGATCCAGACTGGGATTCCGAAGGCGTTAAGGTCTGTTCTAAGTCTGATCCTTCATATTCCATTCGGTTGCCAAGGTTGCTTAAGGTAACTCCGAGAGCCAATGGATAGTTTGCAAAACGGTATTGAACACCCATATCAATGGCAGTACCATTTGCTTTTGTATTTACAATTTGTTCAGATACCAGTTTTAATGATACACCAAATCTGACATGATCCGCAAATAATTTTGCATATGTTGCCGTGACTGTCTGAAAATTAGGTGAAAACATTTCACCGGTTCCTTCAGTCGCCTGAGCTGTTGTTACTGGAATATCTCCAAAATCAAGCGATTTAACAGAAAGTCCAAAGGACCCACTTGCTCCCAAATTAGTGACAAATCCAGCATAGGAAATATCAATATTCCCAATGTAATTCATTGTTGAAGCCGTCCCTTGAAATCCCCCCACAAATCCCGCAATACCAGCGGGGTTAAGATAGAGGGCATCCACACCCAAAACTGTCGCACCATTGGCTCCAGAAGTAGCTATGGATAAGGCACCGACAGGAATGAGGAGCTGGGTTGCTCCCGCTTGTCCTTGAGATTTAATCGTCCCAGCGGATAATGCTCCTATTAGGAAGACACTGCTTAGGAAGATCTTTGTTGTATTATTTTTCATGATTATTACTTCCTCACTATCTTCTTTTAATAACGATCAAGGCGTTGTTCCGGCTGAACAACTGCCAATTTAAGAATTTTTGATTTACCACCGGATTCCACATGGGCTATATACATCCCACTTGCGACAGGTACTCCAAAATCATTCCTCAAATCCCAAACTGAGAATTGGGTTCCATCACCCACGCTTGAGCCATTAAGTGTACGAATGTGGTTTCCAGCTAAGTCAAAAATACGAATTTTCCAACTTCCCGATTCGGGTAAATGGGTAAAATGCATTCGCTGGTCAATGGGATTCCGTTCTTCAGGATTATATCCGAAGTATGGGTTTGGCCATACGTTTACGTCAGAAACTTGAACTGCTTTTGCCTGGGGCTTCATATCCCCTGTCTGTAGTGTAAACACATCCAAAGCGCTGTTTGGCTTGGTCGTAACCATGCGGAATACAGTACCAGTTTCAGGCATCACAGCATCTACATTGGCAGGGAATGTAGGATCACCTACTAAGCCGCCATTCCAATTCGCGAAGGTCATGTTCATCATTACGACAGATGTGATCTGTCCAGGTGCTCCTAGATAATTAGGACTTGAGGCCCAGATGTAGCCGCCCATTGCACCATTTGAAGTTGGATCAGCTGTAAGAGCAGCAATAATAGCCTCATAACCAGTTGTTCCAGGTTCTTGTAGATAATGCTCCAATACATAGAAACCTTCTAAGAATGGATCATTCGTACCACCTGAAATAGAATGATCGCCGGCAGCTAAGTTCCATACGCCGTCGCCATCATCATCCCAGTACATGGGCATCAATTGGAAGTCATCTGCTGGGTCTGAGACAACACCAACATTCCAAACTTCCATCGGTACATCAATGAATACACCGTTTTCGTCATCCCACATTTTTCCACCCTTCTCGGTAAAGCGGAACTCATAATCATCTGGAATTAGGTGTTGAATACCGCCAGCTGGATTCGAATAGCCAGCCGTGTAACGAGTGATGTACCCGTAGAAATCCTCGTAGGCTTTGTTAGAAGTGTTACTCGTAGTGATAAACCAAGTTGATCCATTGGATTGCTGATTCCCTATATTAGTTCTACCCATACCAGGATACCCATAATAATCGGCTGCGGCTCCGGCATTACCATCAATAGCACCAAGAGCATTTTGGGTAGCGTAGAAATCCTTAAATTCTAACGGAGGCCCATCCACTTCAAATAGCAGTCCCTCAATAATTGGATTTGCCCCTGTCCCCACAGGTTTTGCTGTGGCAAAGTCTACACCACCTTGGATTGTATTGTTGGGACTAACAACAGTTCCACCACTAGTAACAGACCAATTTACCACCTTTGCCCCATCGGGGAGAGTATCGCTAAAAGTGACCACATAATCTTCTCCAGTAATGGCTGTAGAAACAACTACCGATGCCTTTACACTTCCATCCGATGCACCATCGGTGTGAGTCGCTGTAGTAAGTGTGCCCGAAGCTGTAAGGGAGTCAGTCAATACACCTTCTGGATACTGAGGCCGAAGAGCCATAATTGATAAAGAACTCTCCAGGGTTCTTGGAATTCCAAAGGGGTTATACCCATAAGCCGTTACAGCAAAATAGTATTCACGATTTGTTTTTAAGGGAATTCCATCGTTCAGAGCATCCTTCGAGACTGACAAAGAGCGTTTAATCCCCGAGTCCGAACCAAATTGGGTTCGTTTATTTATGATTTCACCCAAGGAGGCACTAAAGACATTAT
>JABHKE010000066.1 GCA_018692355.1 Fidelibacterota bacterium | reverse complement strand
TGTATGCTATTGGTAAAGTATGCAGGATTAGAAACACGTCGGATGCTGCATGCTCGAGCACTGATCCCTGTTCGAATAGGGAAACAGCTAATCAAAGAAGATGTGGTTAGAAATACATTGGGCTTTTTCCTGTTCTTTATGTCCGCATTTATGGTGTCTACGATTGTATTATCTTCAATGGGATTAGATCTCGAATCAGCTATTGGTGCCGCAGCATCTGCTATGGGGAATATCGGTCCAGGGTTAGGTTCTTTTGGTCCGACTGATAATTATGCCTTACTATCTGATCCAGGGAAATGGGTACTCATATTTTGCATGCTATTAGGACGTTTAGAAATTTTCACCGTAATGGTGCTATTTAGTCGAACTTTTTGGAAATAAGGGAATTAATGTTTATTAAAAGAGAAATAATAGACCAGGTTGGGGTTCTAACTATTGATCGTCAAGATGTCCTAAATGCTATGAATCCTCAGGTACTTCGTGAATTGGATCAAGCAGTGAAGGGCTATATTGCAGATGAGAATGTTGGTGTTTTAGTTTTGACTGGAGCAGGAGAAAAAGCTTTCATTGCAGGTGCAGATATTAAGCTTATGCAGCAATTAAATACCCAAGGAGCCTTGGATTTTGGCAAGTTGGGTCAGGAAGTAACCATGACAATCGAAGATTCTCCAAAACCGGTTATTGCTGCTGTGAATGGTTTTGCTCTTGGAGGAGGGTGTGAGATTAGCCTTGCATGCCATATTCGATTTGCTAGTGAAAATGCTATGTTTGCCCAACCGGAAGTGAAATTAGGGCTTATACCTGGATGGGGAGGTACACAAAGGTTGCCAAGGATTGTGGGAAAAGGCAATGCCATAGAACTCATCATCGGTGGACACTTGATCGATGCCAACGAAGCTCATCGAATCGGATTAGCCAATAAAGTTTTCCCTTCAAATGACTTAATGAAGGAAGCGATAAAATTTGCAAAACTTGTTTTAGGTAATGGTCCCAATTGTGTGGCTGAATCATTACATTGTATCAATGAATCTGCAGGACATTCACTCATTGAAGGATTGAATTTGGAAGTTGAAGCATTTAGTGATCTATTTGGGACGAATGAAACGACTGAAGGGCTCACCGCATTTGTAGAGAAAAGAAAAGCTAATTTTCGATCTTAATGCAGAGATACGCGGTTCTGGCCATAGGGTCATTTAATTATATTGAGAGCAAAACTGGGAATATGCTCATCCGCTATCGCCCGGATGAAGTTGTTTGTGTCATCGATCCCGAAAAAGCAGGCCAAACTGCAGAAAATATCCTTGGCTGGGGTGGTGATATTCCCTGTGTGTCCACCTTTGTTGAGTCAAAAAAATATTCACCTACTCATGTCGTTATTGGCAGTGCGCCCCAAGGCGGTGTATTAAATGATGATTACCGTAGAGAAATAATAGCAGCTATTCAATCAGGGTGTCACATTATTGCTGGAATGCATGTGTTTTTAAACGATGACCCGGAAATTTTTAAATTAGCCAGTGATAGGGGTTTAACACTAACCGATTTGCGCCGTCCACCCATACCACCACATTTCCCGAAAGGATCCTGGAAAAACCGAGAATTTCCTGTTTTACTCATTGTGGGTTCTGATTGTGATACGGGGAAAATGACTACTGCATGGGAGCTCTATCAAGCACTTAAAAAACGAGACCGAAAAGTTGAATTTGTTGGAACAGGTCAAACAGGAATTTTAATATCAGGAAATGGTGTACCTATCGATGCAGTTATTTCGGATTTTATGGCAGGCGAGATGGAATATTGTTTAGATCAACTTTCAAATGATACAGAATTGGCTATAGTGGAAGGACAAGGCGCAATAAACAATATGCTCTATTCTGGTGTAACGTTGGGATTACTTCATGGCTGTATGCCCGATTTTATGATTTTTACCCATGAGCCAGGGCGAGAATTAGATGTGTCCGATCACCCATTTCCAGATTTAACATATTTAATGGATATTCACATTGATCTCATGAAGCCATTTAAAGAATCTAAATTTTTGGGGATGAATTATCTTACTTTAAAATTACATGATGACTTGGCCATGGAAACCTGCAATTCTGCCCAAAATCGTTATGGAATGCCTGTTACAGATCTAATTCGATTTGGTGGACGGGATATGGTTGAAACCATTGTAACAGTAATAGACGAATGGAACTGACTTTTACTACATATCGGATTAAGTTGAATCACACCTTTGGTATTTCTCGTAGTGCATATGATTGGTACGATATTATCTATATTTATATTAAGGATGGGGAAATTATTGGAAGAGGGGAAGCTGCACCATCTTTACGATATAACGAATCAACAAAGCGAATTCTTTCCATATTAAAGCAAAAGATCAAACTACCTGTAGATTGTTCAAATCGAGATGAAATTTGGAATTTTATATTACCCCAATTAAAAGAAGTCAAAGCATTAGAAGCTGCTTTCAGCATGGCACTTTGGGATTGGTGGGGACAGAAGAATGAAAAACCAGTATTTGAATTATTCAATATGAAAACGGATGAAATGCCCCTTACCAGTTTTACAATCGCGATTGGAGAATTGGATGAGATAGGACAAAAAATTGATGAAGCTGATCCGTACCATATTTTAAAGGTAAAGCTGGGAACACCTAAAATGGATAAGGAGATTATGACGGAGATACGGCGGCACACCGATAAAGTTATCCGAATTGATGCCAATGAAGGTTGGGAGCCGGAGACTGCTTTAGATTTTACAAAATGGCTAGCAGACCAGAATGTAGAATTCGTGGAACAACCATTTCCAGCGGACCAATTGGATCATACCGCTATTTTAAAGGATAAATCACCTCTTGATATCTATGCGGACGAAAACAGCCTGGATTCGGCTGATATTCCACGAATTAGCACTGCTTTTGATGGTATCAATATCAAACTTATGAAATGTGGGTCCTTAGAAGAGGGAAAGCGGATGATCAACTTGGCACGGTTTTATGATTTAAAGATCATGTTGGGATGTATGATAGAATCATCAGTAGGTATAACCGCCGCCGCCCATTTGGCTGGAGAAGTAGATAAGGTTGATTTGGATGGGAATTTGTTGATTAATAATGATCCATACCTTGGTGTAAAAGTGACAGATGGAAAGTTGGTTTTAGCAAATAGTAATGGGTTAGGAATCAGTTTAAATTCTGGTGCGGAAAATTTATTATAAATAATCTTTTGTAATCCATGCGAAATCTGTATTGAAATAAGTTATGAAAATACTTGGAATAGAACATCTTGGTATTGCTG
>JABHKE010000050.1 GCA_018692355.1 Fidelibacterota bacterium | reverse complement strand
TTCACTTGTTGCAGTCACCATGGTTTTAAACCGCTTGTCCCAATCAAATGAGACTTTAAGTGAAATTCATCAATCTTTACCCCAATTCGAGATTATAAAAGATAAGGTTAGTTTAGAAGGGATAGATCCGGAAGAGTTAATCAAAAAGGTGAGTGGTTTGTTTAATGATGCGGAAAAAAACACGCTGGATGGCATCAAATTCACTTGGGTTGATAAATGGGTTCATTTGCGAAAATCTAATACAGAACCCATTATGCGGATATACGCTGAAGCACCAAATAAAGATTTTGCTAAAAAATTGGTTGAGAGGGTTCAATCCTGTATTTAAGAAAAATTTGATATAAATTAGATATTAACAAAAATCTTATGGGAACCATTAACATACAAAAAACTAAGTCTATTGATCAGGTTAATACCCAAGAAAGAGTTTCAAGGCTTTTTTCCAGAAGCATTAAGAAAGAATCAAAAATGCAGGCATTGTATCTTGCATTAAGTATGATTGATTTAACCACGCTTGAAGGAAAAGATTCTGAAGGAAAGGTGAAGCAATTATGTTATAAGGCATCTCATCTACACTATAAGCATCCGGGACTTCCGTATGTGGCGGCCATTTGTGTCTATCCACCAATGGTACCTATTGCAAAAAAAGAATTGGCAGGAACGGGGATAAATGTGGCATCAGTGGCAACAGCTTTTCCAAGTGGGATGGCTGATATCAACGCAAAATTGGATGAAGTAAAATCCGTGGTGGATGCAGGTGCAGATGAAGTGGATATGGTTATCTCCCGAGGAAGGTTTCTTAATGGAGATTATGATTATGTATCCGATGAAATTTCCCAAGTGAAAGACGCTTGTGGAAAAGCACATTTGAAAGTGATTTTGGAAACGGGTGAATTGGTAACATTAGATAATGTGCAACTTGCCAGTGATATTGCCATGGAAGCTGGGGCAGATTTTATAAAAACATCTACAGGGAAAGTGTCTCCTGCAGCGACACCGCCAGTTGTATTGACCATGCTAGAAGCTATTCGAGATTTCCAAATAAAGACGGGAAAGAAAATTGGGATGAAACCTGCCGGTGGCATTAGCACCGCAAAACAAGCCATTCAATATTTGGTAATGATTAAGGAAACTTTAGGTGATGATTGGTTATCTCCAAATTTATTCCGTTTCGGTGCCAGTTCACTTGCCAATGATATATTGATGCAAATTATGAAACAATCCACGGGTCAATATCAATCTAAAGATTATTTTTCTATTGATTAGAATACTTTGACAAAGAAGAAACTAATATGACTAAAAAACAAATATGGGATTATAGCCCCGCTCCAGAAAGCACTGATCATATTCAATTAAAAGATCAATATGATTTATTTATTAATGGCGAATTCATTCCAGCGGTTGATGGGAAATATTTTGACACTATAAACCCATCAAATGAGAAAAAAATAGCTGAAGTTGCTGAAGCAGGCAAAGCAGATATTGAAAAGGCTGTGGCTTCTGCGAAAAAAGCCTATGAAAAAACTTGGTCTAAAATGCACCCTAAAGAACGAGGAAAATATATTTATCGTATTGCTCGATTACTGCAGGAAAGAGCGAGAGAATTTTCGGTCATTGAAACAATGGATGGTGGTAAACCTATTCGTGAGTCTCGAGATGTAGATGTGCCCTTAGCCGCAGCTCATTTTTTTTATCATGCAGGATGGGCAGATAAATTAGAATATGCCTTTCCGGGAAGGGCGACAGAACCCTTAGGTGTTGTGGGACAAATTATACCTTGGAATTTTCCGTTACTGATGGCTGCCTGGAAATTGGCACCGGCGTTGGCCACCGGGAATACCGTTGTATTAAAACCCGCTGAAACAACACCGCTTACAGCCATGAAATTAGCAGAAATTATTCAAGAAGCAGATCTACCACCGGGCGTAGTGAATATTGTTAATGGCGCAGGAGAAACGGGAAAGTTTTTGGTTAACCATGGCGATATAAATAAAATTGCATTCACAGGAAGTACAGATGTGGGAAAATACATCATGAAATCTGTGGCGGGTTCGGGGAAAAAATACACACTAGAATTAGGCGGAAAAGCGGCCAATATCATTTTTGAAGATGCACCTATTGATCAAGCAGTAGAAGGAATTATTAATGCAATCTTTTTTAACCAAGGTCATGTGTGTTGTGCCGGTTCCCGTTTATACGTACAAGAAGGTGTAGCCGATGAAGTAATTGCAAAACTTCAAAAACGGATGGAATCATTAATTGTTGGCGACCCTTTAGATAAAAATACGGACATCGGCGCTATCAATTCCAAAATGCAATTAGATAAAATTAAAATGTATGTGAAACTTGGTAAAGATGAAGGTGGAAAAATTCATCAAACAGCATGCTCGCTTCCGAAAAAGGGATATTGGTTTGCGCCTACAATATTTACAGATGTAAGCCAATCTAATAGAATTGTTCAGGAAGAAATATTTGGCCCTGTTTTAGCAATCCAAACTTTCCGAACAGTGGATGAAGTCATCACCAAAGCAAATAATTCACCTTATGGTTTATCCGGTGGTGTCTGGACAGATAAAGGATCCAAAATTTTTAAAGTAACTCAAGATATTCGTGCAGGCGTTATTTGGGCAAATACTTTTAACAAGTTTGACCCATCATCTCCTTTTGGTGGATATAAAGAAAGTGGCGTTGGCAGTGAGGGTGGCATCGAAGGTCTTTCCGGCTACGTAAATTTGGTGTAGGAGAAAAAATGAGTCAAAGAATAGATATTCAAAAAACATACAAACTTTTCATTGGTGGAAAATTCCCGCGAACTGAATCCGGACGATATATCAAATGGACAGATAAAAAAGGAACGACTGTGGTAAATATTTGTCGCGGTTCACGAAAGGATTTTCGCAATGCCATGGTTTCAGCAAGAAGTGCCTCTAATGGATGGTCTTCACGTACCGCTTATAATCGGGCGCAAATTTTGTATAGAGTTGGTGAAATGTTAGAAGGGCGAAGAGAACAGTTTATGGCTGAATTAACTTTACAAGGCTTGACAAATAAACAGGCAGAAAATGAAATCAATCAATCCATTGATCGGCTCATTTACTATGCAGGTTGGGCCGATAAATTCCAACAAGTTTTTAGCCGCGTGAATCCTGTTTCTCTTCCTTATTTTAATTTTACTTTGCCGGAAGCAACGGGCGTGGTTGCTGCCATTGCGCCAGATGATACTTCGCTTCTGGGATTGGTTTCCATTATTGCTCCCGTAATTGCTGGAGGGAATTCCATTGTTATTCTGGCATCTGAATCACGTCCTCTTTCTTCAATTTCTTTTGCTGAAGTACTACATACATCTGATGTGCCTGGTGGCGTAATTAATATTTTAACCGGTTATAGATCAGAATTAATTGAGCATTTTTCATCTCACATGGATGTGAATGCCATTATTTACTGTGGTAATAATCCCGATGATCAAAAATTGGTTGAAACGAATGCAGCCTTAAATGTGAAACATGTCATTCAGTTTCCACTCCAAGATTGGTCCAATGATAAGCACCAAAGTCCTTACCATATTCTTAAATGTCAAGAAACCAAAACGACTTGGCATCCGATTGGAGTTTAATTGATGGGAAATAATAAAGCAGTAGAAATAATCCGTTCAAAAGCGGATGGCAGACATCCAAAGGTTGCTATAATTCTAGGAACAGGATTGGGTCCGTTTGCAGAAAATGTTGATAATAAAATTATATTTTCTTATAAAGATCTACCCGGATTCCCCGATGCTGGAGTAAAGGGGCATGCAGGGCAACTCATTTTGGGCCAAATAAATGACATTGAAATTGTTGTTTTGCAAGGCCGTGCCCACTATTATGAATCTGGCAAACCAGATATTATGAGAATCCCCGTTGAAACATTACATGGTTTAGGGTGTGAAACACTATTATTAACCAATGCTGCTGGCAGTTTACTTCCGGAAGCACAGCCCGGAAGTGTAATGATGTTGACGGACCATATAAATTTCACAGGCGTTTCTCCTTTATTTGGCGAAACAGAAACATCCCGTTTTGTTAATATGGCTGATGCGTATAATCCAACTTTATGTGACAAATTTAGAGACGCAGCCAAAACAAAAAAAATAACATTACATGAGGGTGTCTATATTTGGTTTTGTGGACCAAGTTTTGAAACGCCGGCAGAAATTCAGGCTGCAAAATTATTAGGTGCTGACGCAGTGGGGATGTCCACTGTGCCTGAGGTAATACTTGCCCGATTTTATGGACTAAATGTTGCAGCAGTGTCTATTATAACCAATATGGCAGCTGGAATGAGTGATGAACATTTAACCCATGCTCATTCAATAAAAAACGCAGCAAAAGCGACAAGTGATCTACAAACACTTTTGAGTGAATTTCTTTTACAATATAATAAATAGCTTTTAATAACGCCAAATCATGCTTCCTCAGGAAATCATTCGAAAGAAGAAAGATGGATTGCCATTAAGCGATTCGGAAATTCAATATTATATTGAAGGCATTTCCAATGGATCTGTTTCCGAAAGCCATATTGCGGCTTTTTGTATGGCCGTTATGTTTAAAGGTATGTCGACGGAAGAAACTTTTTCTCTCACAGACCATATGGTGAAATCGGGAGACAAATTAAAATGGAATGATTTGAATGGCCCTGTGGTTGATAAGCATTCCACTGGTGGCGTGGGGGATAAGGTGAGCATTATGTTAGCACCCATCGTGGCGTCCTGCGGTATTTATAATCCAATGATTTCGGGCCGTGGTTTGGGGCACACGGGTGGCACTCTAGATAAATTGGAATCAATTCCTGGATATAATACAACGCCAGATATTTCGTTATTTCGTCGTATTGTAAAAAATGTTGGGTGTGCCATTATTGGGCAAACATCAAATTTGGCACCAGCTGATAAAGTGATTTATGGCGTGAGAGATGTGACTGCTACTGTAGAATCTATCCCCCTAATCACTGCATCTATTTTGTCTAAAAAACTTGCTGGCGGTCTGGATGGTTTGGTCATGGATATTAAAACAGGGAATGGTGCATTTGCAGATAATTTGGATTTTGCTAGAAATATGGGAAACTGTATCATAGAAGTGGCAAAGAAATTTGAGATGAATACATCAGCAATTATTACTGATATGAACCAGCCTCTTGGTGGTACAGTTGGAAATACTTTAGAAATAATAGAAGTCATCGATTACTTAAAGTGCGTGCGACAAGAATTCCGTTTGCATGAAGTGGTTTTAACGTTGGCTGCAGAAATGCTGACCGTTGCAGGATTGGTGGATTCAACTGATGATGGATTTCAAAAAGCGAAAGAAGTATTGGATTCTGGTAAAGCTGCAGAAACCTTTGAAAAAATGGTCTCCGAACTAGGCGGACCCAATAGCATTTTAGAAAATACTGATTCACACTTTGAATTAGCATCTGTGGTAAAGCCTATACTAGCACATCAATCTGGATTTATTTCTCAAATAAATACACGGGCTGTGGGTCTTACAGTTGTGGAGTTAGGTGGAGGAAGAAAAAAAGCCAGTGATTCTATTAATCATAGTGTGGGATTATCTCATGTTTTGGGTTTGGGCACAAAAGTTGATGCTGGGCAACCTTTGGCTATTGTACATGCTCAAAATGAAAATCAGGCGAATATTGCAATTAACATGGTGAATGATGCTTATACAATTTTGGATACTTCACCTTCAACAAATCAAACAATTAAAGAAATATTAAAATAAAATGAATGAACTCAATAAAATAAAACGTGGGGTTGATTTAGAACTCCAAATTGAATCTTTAGCCTACGGCGGAATGGGATTGGCACGTAAAGATGATTTTGTCATTTTTGTAAAAGGTGGTATCCCAGGACAAAAAGTAAATGCTCGTATTTATAAAAAGAAAAAAGGATATGCAGAAGCTCGTGTACAACATGTCATAACTGAATCACCCAATGCGGTGGAAGCACCATGCGACCATTTTGGTGTGTGTGGTGGCTGTAAGATCCAGAATTTATCATACAATGAACAACTAAAAGAAAAATCTATTCAAGTAGAAGATGCTTTTCGACGTCTCGGTGGATTTCAAGATTTTAAACTTGATCATGTTGTGGGTGCCGACCCTATTTTTAATTATCGAAATAAAATGGAATTTACTTTTTCGCCCCATCGCTGGGTATTAGATACGGAGCCAGAAGGCGTAGACAGATCTTTTGCCGTGGGTCTCCATATACCGGGACGGTACGATAAAATTTTAGATATTAAAGATTGTCATATTCAACCAGTCATAGGAAATAAAATTATGAAAGTGGCCAGAGAAGTTTGTTTGGCTCACCCCGATTTAAAACCTTACGACCCAAAAACACATATTGGATTTCTTCGATTTTTAATGCTCCGCTTTGGCGTGAATACGAATCAAATCATGGTGAATCTTGTTACTGCCTATGATGATATGAATAAATTATCACCCCTAATTGATGCGCTCTTAGAGCAAGTACCTGAAATCACATCCATGGTAAATAATGTAAATACGCGAAAGGCAGATGTTGCTTTTGGTGAATTTGAAACACTGGTTTTTGGTGATCCATTTATTCAAGAAACTATAGGCGATTTAACATTCGAAATATCAGCGAATTCATTTTTCCAAACCAATACCACTCAAGGAAAACATCTCTATGATGAAGTAGTAAAAGCAGCGGGACTAACCGGGTCCGAGATAGTTTTTGACTTGTATTGTGGCACGGGAACCATTGGACTTTATTTAGCCAATCAGGTGAAAGAAGTTTATGGCTTTGAAATAATCCGTTCTGCCTTAGAAGATGCAGAAAAAAATGCACAACAGAATAAAATAACTAATGCAATATTTCTAAAAGCAAATTTGGATACATTTTTTAAATCGGGGCAATTACCCAGAAGAATTCCAAAACCGGATGTTGTCATTGTCGATCCGCCACGGGCAGGAATGCATCCGGATATGACAAATTATTTATACAAACTCAAAGCGAAGAAAATTGTGTATGTGTCTTGTAATCCAACCACTCAAGCAAGAGATGCAAAGGTATTGGCTGAAAAAGGATACGAAATCAAATCTGCTGCCATGGTAGATATGTTTCCCCATACACCGCATATAGAAACAGTAATGTTATTTTCTCAATAGTGCCTTCGAAAAACGGGAATCTGGGATGTCTACATCAAACTCGATTTCATCGATCACCCATTCAGTCCCTTTGCTATTCCGTTTAAGCTCGTCCTTAAACACAAATCGTGACGGGAACCATCTACCCTGTACTTTTTTTATTCCGTCCATAGTTGACGTTTTCAGCAGTTTCCCACTTTTGGCGTAAAGTTCCTCTTTCATGGGCAGCAGGTATTCCTTATCAATCCAGGCCCGGCGCTTGGGGTAAGACAATCCTTTCACTTTTGCTTCCAGTAACATGATCCAATGGCTCCGTCCATCGATCTCTACTGATCCCTCCAATGTGGCCTCGTATAGTTCAATGAGTGGACGATCTTCCATCATGTCATTATAGGACATGTCTGAGCCCATGACCGATTGACGCAGCATATGTCCGGAGATCTGGATTACCCGGTCTGTCTGGGGCGAGTAGGTCCAGAGTTTATCACCCAGCTTCAGCATTTTAGTCCCTTTTTCCCGGGGTGGAGAAAGATATTCAGTGAATGCTAGATCGATACCGACAACCCAATTCTTGGATTCAATGGTGCGGCTGGATCGCCGCCCATGGACAATCATTTTGCTGGTTAACACCCTGTTTTTTGCATTCAGGTTATTATCCATGGCCTGGATAATTTCCTGAACGGACATATCATTCGATTGACCCAACAGGAAGGTAAAAGATAGAAAAGAAATAAAAATATTAATCATGTTTCAAGTTCCTTAAATAATTGTGCCATTTCCCGTTTGTATATGGCCAGGCCCGCCAGCATGGTTCCCAGTACCGTAGCCAAAACACCGGGTATAAATCCAATATAGAAAAGATCGGGCGTGACCTGGGCGTAGAAAATATTGGGCATAACCATGGACGAATTTGAAAGTGCTTCCATTCCCTTTGTATAATCTATACCATTCTCTTG